>JAYUGZ010000146.1:0-5604 GCA_043767465.1 Cyanobacteriota bacterium | reverse complement strand
ATCGCCGTCATCCGTGCAGCCAACTCGCTAGCAGCAGATTCTTGCAAAGCCCGCAGCAATTGGTTGTTCAAATACAAAGGCAAAAGTGCTTCCAGAATTTGCGCCGGATCTTGCTCGAAAATCATGTCCCGTGGCAAACTCTTCATAGGTGAAGAAACCTTCTCCCGCGATACTTGAAACTGTCCGCCTTGCGATGTCAAGCGGAAGATTTCATCATCAGGAGTTTCCAAACCTTGGGGGTCGAGGGGCAGCAAGGTTTGAATTACTGGACGCGAACTAATTAGTGACACAAACTTAGTGTAAACTAGCTCAACTCTATCTACAGTTCCTGACAGGAACAAAGACAGCAATTCATCAGCAATTAGCGCTGCTTCCGGTGCTGTCGGAATTTGTTCCAAGTTCATGTAAGTAGCATCTATCGGCTGTTCGCGACGCTGGAAATACTGAGTAGCTTTGCGCCCTACCAAGACGAATTTGTACTCTAAGCCTTCAGCTTTGATTTCCTTTGCGCGATTTTCGGCGTATCTAATGATGTTGTTGTTGTAGCCGCCGCACAAACCCCGATCGCCCGAAACGACCAAAAGTCCCACTGTTCTGACTTCGCGTTTTTTCAGCAGCGGCAAATCCAGGTTTTCAAACTGCAAGCGTTCCGCCAAACCGTACAATACCTCTGCGAGGCGATCGGCAAAAGGCCGAGTAGCAGTCACCTGTTCTTGAGCGCGGCGCACCTTAGCAGCAGCCACCAAACGCATCGCTTCTGTAATCTTTTTAGTGTTCTTGACCGACTTAATGCGATCGCGAATAGTTTTCAGATTTGCCATAATTTTCTCCTTACATCCTTGCCCGCATCTTCTTAATTAAAACCGCAGATAAACGCAGATGAACGCAGATGAACATCAGATAATCTGCGTTAATCCGCGTTCATCTGCGGTTCAAAATTCCAACTCGATTTACGCAGAAACCAAGAAAGTTTGCTTGTATTCCGCGATGCCTTCTTTCAGCAACTTCTCAGCTTCATCAGTCAAAGCCTTGCCGCCTTGAACGATTTCGCCGTACTTCGCCTTGCTAGTCCGCAAATAGTCGCGCAAACCAACAGTAAACTTGCTGACTTTATCAACCGGGATGTCATCCATATAGCCGTTGATACCGGCATAGATGATCGCCACTTGTTCGTTCATTGGCAGAGGCGAACTTTGCGGCTGTTTCAACAGTTCCCGCAAGCGCTGACCCCGCGCCAATTGATTCTGAGTAGCTTTATCCAAGTCAGAAGCAAACTGAGAAAATGCTGCCAGTTCTTCAAACTGCGCCAATTCCAATTTCACCTTACCGGCTACTTTTTTCATCGCCTTAGTTTGAGCTGCCGAACCTACCCGCGATACCGAAATACCGGGGTTTACTGCCGGACGCAAACCAGAGTTAAACAAGTCAGAAGAAAGGAAGATTTGACCGTCGGTAATCGAAATTACGTTCGTCGGAATGTAAGCAGAAACGTCGCCGGCTTGGGTTTCAATGATTGGCAAAGCTGTCATGCTGCCTTCGCCCAAATCGTCGCTCAATTTAGCAGCGCGTTCTAGTAAGCGAGAGTGCAGATAAAACACGTCTCCGGGATATGCTTCGCGACCCGGAGGACGGCGCAGCAACAAGGACATTTGGCGGTAGGCCTGTGCTTGCTTGGAAAGGTCATCGTAAATGACCAAAGTGTGCCGGCCTTTGTACATGAAATACTCGGCTAAGCTAGCACCGGTGTAAGGTGCTAAGTATTGCAGGGTGGCGGGGTCGCTAGCGTTGGCTGCTACGACGATTGTGTAGTCCATCGCGCCGTTTTCTTGCAGCACGTTGACGATGTTAGCTACTGTAGAAGCTTTTTGACCGATCGCCACATACACACAAATCACGTTCTCGGATTTTTGGTTGATGATTGTGTCGATCGCGATCGCAGTTTTGCCTGTTTGGCGATCGCCAATAATCAATTCCCGCTGTCCTCTTCCCACTGGAATCATCGCATCAATAGCGGTAATCCCTGTTTGCATCGGTTCGTAAACAGAACGGCGAGAAACGATACCAGGTGCCGGAGATTCAATCAAGCGAGTCTCAGTAGTTTTAATTTCGCCTTTGCCGTCAATCGGACGTGCCAAAGCATCAACTACGCGACCCAACATTGCTTCACCAACGGGGACTTCAGCAATTCTGCCAGTAGCAGTAACTGCCGAACCTTCTTGAATGCCGAGGCCTTGGCCCATCAACACTGCACCGACGTTATCTTGTTCGAGGTTCAGTGCGATGCCCACAGTGCCGTCGGCAAATTCTAGCAATTCCCCAGACATGGCTTTATCCAAGCCATAAATCCGGGCAATGCCGTCGCCTACTTGCAAAACAGTACCAACGCTAGAGACTTTTACATCTTGGTCGTACTGTTCAATTTGCTGGCGAATAATGCTGCTAATTTCGTCAGGTCTGATTGCTGCCATGTTAATTACTATGTGTCAGAACTCTTTCTTTCTTTCTTTCTTCAATCCGCGGAGGCGGATTTTCTTTGTGTAGCGCCAGAATTCATTCTGGCGAACTCTTGCTAATTAGACAAGATTTAAAACATCTTCAATCCGCAGAGGCGGATTTTGTTTGTGTAGCGCCAGAATTCATTCTGGCGAACTGGCTGGCTGGCGAACTGCCAATGCTTATTTAAATTAGGAATTCAAGCGAAGTCCCAGACGGCGCAATTGTCCCCGCAGGCTGGCATCAATTACTTGAGAGCCTACTTTGATTACCACACCGCCGATTAAATCTGCGTCAATTTTGGTTTCAATTTCTACGCTTCGAGCGCTGGTCATCGCCTGGACTTTCTCGCGAACAGTTTGCTGTTGAGCCTCTGAAAGCGGGACTGCCGATGTAACTTCAGCCAATACTGTTTGGTTGAGTTCTCGAAGCTTTGCCAAGTATTGTTGACCAATTCCTTCTAAAAAAAGAATCCTTCCTTTGTCTACTAAAAGCTTCAGAAAGTTGTGCATCAAGGGGTTCATTTCTTCACCCGCTATCTGCTTAATCACGGCTTTTTTAGCATCCGGTTTAATCAGCGGATTAGCTAAAAATTGACGTAAATCTTCCGAACCTTCTAGCAGGCTAAGCAAAGAACGAATGTCTTCGCCGAACTTTTCTGAGAGATTGCTGGACTGAGCCAGTGACATCAAGGCAGATGAGTAAGGCTGTAAGACTGCTGTGCTAACGATACTCACTTTTTAGCCTCCCAGTAACGCAATGCTGCGATCGATTAATTGGTGTTGAGCGCCGTCGTCCAAGCTAGCTTTTAACTGGCTTTCCACCTTTGCCATTGCCATTGATACGACGGCCGATCGCAGTTGGGCGATCGCTCTTTCCTGCTCCGCTTCCAACTCTTGACCTGCTGTTGCTTTCATGCGTTCAACTTCCTGCGCCGCTTGAGCTAGAATTACTTCTTTTGCCTTGTTTGCGGTTGCTTCAGAAGCGGCACGAATTCGTTCCGCTTCTGCTTGTGCTTCAGTCAATTTTTGCTGTTGCTCTGATAGAGCTGCTGCTGCATCTTTTTGGCGCTTTTCTGCTTCTCGAATCGCCTCTTCGATGCCCGATCGCCTCTCAGTTAGGATTTTACCTAAAAAGCCGCGCCCGAAATAAAACAGCACTGCAATAATAATGACCAGGTTAATCAGGTTGGTTTCTAAAATATCAAAATTGAAACCGAAACCACCTTCGCCGCTAGCTTCTGTGGCTAGCAATAAAACAGTCCCCATGATACTCTTCCATAATTGCGCGTGCAGATTTGGTCAACCGACGTTATATTTAAGATTGCATCCACAATCTCAAACTTTTCGGTCTCGCTATTTGACCAGCGATGGGCCTAATAGCTTTTCGAGAATTTGGTGGCCCAGAGCATCTACTTCTTGCTCTAGCGAGCGCATAGCTTCTTGCTTTTGCTGCTCTATTTCTTGTCCTGCTTTTTCTCGCGCCACTTGAGCTTCTTGTTGAGCCTCAGCTACTTTTGCTGACCCAATTTTTTGAGCCTCAGCTTGAGCCGCAGCAATTACTGATTGAGACTGCTTGCGAGTTTCTCCCAGTTTATGCTCATACTCGTGGGCTAGTTGCTGAGCCTTTGCCAAGCGTTCTTTGGCTGCGATTTGGGTGTTACGAATGTAATCAGCGCGATCGTCAATTGACTTGCTGAGCGGCTTGTAAAAAATTACATTCAAGACTGCGACGAGAATTAAAAACTGCACCGCCATCAGAGGCAGCGTAGCATCTAAATCAAACAGTCCCCCTTCCTTTGCCGCTTCTTCAACTGCTAGTAATACTGTCCAGTGCATCATGATTTTTTGACGGCTTCCATCTAATTCGCTTAATCGAATTTAGACTTGAGATTTTGGATTAGAATAACCCTCCAAAACCTCAAATCTAAAATTTCAAATTATTATGCGAAGGGGTTGGCAAACAATAGCACTAGGGCTACGACCAAACCATAAATTGTCAACGCTTCCATAAACGCCAAACTCAACAGCAAGGTGCCACGAATTTTGCCTTCTGCTTCAGGCTGACGAGCAATACCTTCTACAGCTTGACCTGCTGCATTTCCTTGACCAATACCAGGGCCGATTGCGGCTAAACCTACTGCCAAAGCGGCGGCGATTACGGAAGCGGCGGCAACTGTTGAATCCATGATGATTTTCCTTATCTAAAGTACAAAATTGAGAACAGAAAGTCTACAGAATTGTCCGATGTCACGGCAGGAAGTTTGAACTCAGAAATTTTATTTTCCTCCTTCATTCTGTGCCATTTGTCGTTAGTTAATCGTGGTGTTCTTCGCCGTGACCGCCTTCTAGAGCTTCACCAATGTAGGCTGCGGCCAAGGTAGCAAAAATCAAAGCTTGAATTGCACTTGTAAATAGTCCCAGAACCATCACTGGCAGAGGAACAAATAAAGGCACTAGCAACACTAGCACTCCGACCACCAATTCGTCAGCAAGAATGTTGCCAAACAAACGGAAACTCAGAGACAGAGGCTTAGTGAAATCTTCTATGATTTTGAACGGCAGCATGAAAGGCACCGGTTCTACATAGTGGGCGAAATACCCCAAGCCGCTTTTGCTGAGACCTGCATAAAAATATGCCAAAGATGTCAGCAGTGCAAATGCTACCGTCGTGTTGATGTCAGCCGTAGGAGCTCCCAATTCGCCTGATGGCAGCTTAATCAGCTTCCAAGGAATTAGAGCGCCCGACCAGTTTGACACAAAGATGAACAGAAATAATGTACCAATAAACGGTACCCAAGGGCGATATTCTTTTTCCCCAATTTGGTTTTTAGCCAAGTCCCGAATATATTCCAGCGCATACTCCATAAAATTTTGCATTCCGCTGGGAATTCGCTGGATCTTGCTAGTTCCTAAGAGAGAAACTATGACTAAAACAGCAATTACAAACCACGAGGTTATAAAAACTTGCCCGTGAACTTTGAGACCACCGAGTTGCCAGTACAATTGCTGGCCAACTTCCAATTTGGCGAGGGGGAAACGATTAAAGGTGTTTAGAACGTCAAGCATTGCCATTCAACGGGCTTCCCCATACAAATCGATGAGTTGAGTT
>JAYUGZ010000145.1:0-14167 GCA_043767465.1 Cyanobacteriota bacterium | reverse complement strand
GTAGTGCCCTGAAGGAAAGGATCGAGTAAGTTACTATTAGAGAGAAGTGTTTACCATAGTGTGATATGACAATAGAGATTCCCCATTGTCCTAATTGTGGCTCAAAAGAAGTTAGTCGGAACGGTCAAACTCGACATGGTAAACAAAACTATAAATGTCGAGAATGTGGCCGTCAATTTGTTTTAAATCCGGCATGGAAACCTATTACAAAAGAACAAAAGGAATTAATGTCACGGATGTTACTTGAACGTATTTCTCAAGCGGGGATTGCTCGGGTACTGCAAGTGTCAGAAGATACAGTGCAGCGATATGTCAATAGCCAAGCGGCTGCTGTTAAGAAGCAAGTAGAGGTGACTCCCAAGGAAAAAAAGCGCTTGAATGTTCAGATGGATGAGTTATGGTCATTCGTTGATAGTAAAGGGAATCAGCAGTGGGTCTGGCTGGCATTGGATGCCGAGACTAGGGAAATTGTTGGTGTACATATTGGAGATCGTAGCGCAGTATCGGCTCAATCTTTATGGAATTCAATACCACCAGTGTACCGTCAATGTGCAGTAATTTATACAGACCATTGGAGTGCTTATGATTCTGTATTGCCCAGCAAACGTCATCAAAGTGTAGATAAAGACAGTGGTTTGACTAGCTATATCGAGCGCTTCAACTGTACTATTCGACAAAGAGTTTCTCGACTGGTAAGAAAGAGCTTAGCCTTCTCTAAAAAATTAGAAAATCATATTGCTGCAATTTGGCGCTTCGTACATCATTACAATGCTAGTTTACAACTCTAAATGCCTACTTTTCTTTGAATTCAGTTTTATTCTCTCGATCCTTTCCTTCAGGGCACTACCGATAAATTTACGCATGATTCTCGATGTACCGCCGAATAGCGCCAGCAGTCGGTTGAGGATCGCGCCGAGGATTTGAGAGACAATGATGGAAACAACCACAATCCCGACGAACTTCCCTGTATTGCCGGCCCAGCGTAGCCCACCTTCATTCGATTTACTCCAAGCGAGAAACCGCACGCCCAAACCTTGGGTATCTTTGGTATCTACGTCGATACTCATAACTGCTTTAGTGTACTGGCGGTAGGGCTTGGGATCGCCACCTTTTTTCTCCAGTTCTTCTAAGATGACATTAAAGCGATCGTTGATCGCCGTTAGCTGGGACTGAAGTTCGGTAACAGTCACTACGAGTTGGTTCTTTGCCTTGGACTCAGCATCGGTACTCTTTTGCAAATTATCGGTGGTTTTTTTGAGTTCCTGTTGTTTTTGTTGGAGGTTCTGTTGGTTGTTGGCGACTCCTGGGGAACCTGCAACTTTTTCCTCCCCGTTGTTTTTAATTTCGGTGTTTTTGACGGTGGCTGTGGCGTTGTCGAGTTCCTGGGATGATTGCTCTGTTGCACCAGCCCCAAGCTCTTTGAGCAGTTGTTTGATGGCTTCGTGCGCTTTTTCTAGCTGCTGGGTGGCTTGCTGGTATTCCGGGGAGTCGGGCTTTGCACCTTTTTGAGCTTCTTGAGCTTTCTCCACCGCAGAGATTGCTGCTTCTACTTTTTTGATCGTTTGGGTCGCCTCTTGATAAGCTAGAGATCCAGAAACTGTCCGATCGCGATCGGCTTTTATTCGATCTAGAGTTTGTTTGGCTGTTTCTAAGTCGCCCGTTTTTTGAGCTTTTTCCAGCGTCTTACTGGATGTCTCGTCTTGTTTTAATTCGGCTTTGGTTGTTTTCGATTTCTGGACTGATTCCTGGGCTTTTTTGAGGCTTTCTTTGGCTTCTTCTACCTTTTTCGTCCCTTCTTGATACTGTGGCGAACCAGGGGCGGCACCTTTTTGAGCTTGCTCGGCTGCTTCGAGTGCTTTTTTGGCTTGTTCTAGGGCATCAGTGCCTTCTTGTTGTTGGCTGATGGCTTGATTCTGGCGCTTGATGGTAACTTCAGTCTCGCTGATTTCCTGGGCTTTTTTTTGGAGTACAAGCATCCACGCGGCTGCTTCGTTTCCGAGTTCTTCGAGAGTGAGCGGCTTAACGAGGATTTTCAGTTCATCAACGGGAATATTCAGAGCTTTGGTAGTAGTTGCTGCTTTGGGGTCTGGTGGTTTCTCTGGTTGAACTTTTTCCACCTTTTCCTTTTGGGCGCTGTCATCTTTAGCTGGCTCTTGCTCCTGCGATCGCACTGGAGTAGTCCATACTACGCCAACACAAACGACTGCTGTCAGGATAATTGCTCGAATTTTATAACGCGACATTTGCTACATTCTCCCTATTTTGAGTGATAACAAGTTGATTTCAAAACTAGGTTTTTTAAGATCGAAATTGACGGAATGTGGAGTAACTGAATCTCTAAATTGCTCCTTTATTGAACTTGGCTATGACAGAATTTTTGTAAATTCTGTCATAGCCATTAGTATCAACTGTTGGCGATCGCCACTTATGCTCCAACTGGGGATGCACTAGCAGATACGACGTTCAGGTTGGCAACCAACCCATAGGTTGATACATAGTCTTCTAATTCTGCTAAATCAACACTGCCATTGCCATCGCTGTCAAGAATGTTGAACAGATAATCAGTTACATAGCTTCGGACTTCTTCAGAGCTGCGTTCGCCTGTGGTCATATCTTCGATCAGCCCTAACAACTCCATAATCTCGGTTCGATCGAGCGACTTACTTCCGTCCGTATCTAATTGCAGGAACAGCTTTTTAACATCTTCTGTTGCCACTCTCGAAGAACGCAGTGTTTCTCTCAATATGTCATTGCCAAATGAATTCATAAACAATATCTGTTCGATGAGTGGTATGCAGAAAAAGCCCAGCGATGCCCAAAAAACTGCATACTTCACATCCGAAGTAGTTGCACTAACTCCAATGAAAAGAGCAGCCCAAAGGAAAAAGTTTGGATTCACCAGCAGGATATAAGCATCCCTCGCTTCTGCTTTGCTTAGCTTGCCTTTTGTCACTACTGAGGTTAATGTAGCTGCTGCGCGCATTGAAAGAAAGACCAAAGTTGCAATTGCTAGCTGTTGCAGACAAGCTAGCGATCGCGCTGTATCCGTTGAGGAAAATATATCGCTGAGGAATGTTGCAGGAGTAAACTGAAACCCGGTTGCCAAAGCCATGAATGCCACAGCCAGCACGCCGATGAATTTCCAGTTTTTACTGTGGTGGTTTGATTCAACCGGGGATTTGTCGCGCCAAAATTGGGCGATCGCACCCGGTATTGCCAGACCTAGAATTAGAATGACAGCGAAAAAGATCAGGCTGTCAACGTTAATCGGTAAATTGGCAACCTTCAATGTAGCCAGAAGCGCCAGTGGAGCAACGATTGATAGCGTTCTTGACAAGAGAGCCGAGGGATAAAGATTACCGCCCCAAAGCACGGATAAAACTGGGGAAGTCAGGGCTGGCGGAACCATCCAAAACAGCACCCACAAAACTTTGTACAAATCGGCTTCGCTTTGATACAAAAATCCCGAAAATATTAAAAATATCCCAACTGCCCATCGCACGGCCATCCACCCGTAAACTAGATACTTCACAGTTGAAGTTACTTTGCGTTTACTGGCGGCAAAGTCAATGTCTAGGTAGGTATAAAACGTTGAGGCGGCCAGACACGCCACAATTATCGATCGAAATAGCGGTGATGGAATCCCTCCTGCTCCGCCACTGATAGCCCCTACCAAACTTCCCAGCAAAAAGGCAGCGGCATAGATCAAAATCGCCCACATAATTGAAATATCGTTGATCTCTTTCCGCAGAGAAGCGGCACCGCCGGATTCCTTGTCGCGAAACTTGACGAGATCCACACCACTCAGAGCTTTACCGTTGGGGAGTTTCAGGTGTTTGTAAGCAGTTGGCGGCAAACCGCTTAAATAAAGTGCTAGAGGCTCCAATACATATTGGTGGCACACTACTAGAACTGTTTCACCGCGTTCCAAGTGCGGTACAACCTTGTCCTCGTAGAAACGGGCGGCGCGAGAGTAAACTTGGGCAATCTTTTCGCCTGCTGGAGGTGCTTCGTTGTGTGAATGCAACATTTCCTCGAAGCCTTCGTAGCCCAGGGCTAGACGCAGCAGATTCAGGTTGCGCCCCGCAAAAATGCCAAAGGATTTTTCGCTAATTCGGTGGTCGATTTGAACCAGGATATCGGGCGACTTTAGTGCTTGACTTTCAGCAAGGGCGATTTCACAAGTTTGGCGCGCGCGTCTCATATGAGATACATATACTGCGTCAAACTTTGTACCTTTTTTCTTGAGGTCAACACCTGCTTGACGCGCTTGCAATCTACCAAATCCTGTCAGGTCAACATCCAGAACTCCGGCAAAAATGTTGCGTTCGTTACTGGTACTTTCACCGTGCCGAATAAAGTAGACACGTCCTAGCTCTTCTGGATTGAATTCTGTTTTTGAAGCGGCGGAAGTAGTGGCGGTTACATTCTGGGATGTGCCTGGAACTTCGATCGATCTTCGGTACTTTGTACCTGGTCATCTAACTTTCTAGTGTTCATTATTTACTTTACTACCCCTTAAACAGGATTTAGATTGTTTTCTAATACCATTTCCGAAAACTCATGCTACAGTACCCCAAAAATGAAAATCTTTATCCACAAAGAGAATTACATTTTAGAAGCTCTACCTACTGTTGGATGAGTTGTTAGAACTGGTATAACTTTGAAGTTTCAGACCTTCAAGTCAGACCAATTAATGAGCAAAAGCATTGTCCCACGAAAGCACGATCGAAAACCGTGCTGAGTATAACACAATCCACACCTGAAATCGATCGGTGCAAACCCGCCTCCACGAACACGGAAAATTCGGGGGGAAATCGCAGGGGGATTGTCGATACAAAATATACGCAAAAACTGGGCGCGGGGCATGATATCTAGTCCGGTAGCATCCGAAATGTTGCACCATTCTCAATTACTTGTTTAGGAACAGGCTAGGAGGGCCTGTTCATAACAGCTTCCACACGAATGGTGCAACATCTCAGAATCAAACGCACACGAGATGAGTAACTTTGTATAAATCATGCGGGAGCTTGCTGCGGTCTGCCCCAGACAATCCGCTCTTGCTTGTATACAACCATACCGGGTTTCGCACCTTTCGGCTTGTATACATATTTAGGTTCTGTATAAACCACCGGGACTTGTTCGCTGTGGCGCGCGCGACTATAGTATGCAGTCATGTCAGCCGCAAATTGCAAATCGGTTTCTTCAGCAACTTTACCGGGTGTGAGACGCAGCAAGGCGTGGCTTCCGGGAATCTCTAGAGTGTGGAACCACAAGTCGTAGTCGTTGGCTGTGCGAAAGGTGAGTTGGTCGTTTTGGCGGTTGTTGCGCCCGATTAATAATTCAAAGCCGCTGGGGCTTTGGTAGCGGTGAAATTCGATCGCAGCATTTTTGTCACTGCCACGGTAATCTGATACAACTAGATATTTTTGCTGGATCAATTCTTCGCGGATTTCGGCGAGGGTTTGCAAATCTTGGACGCTGCGGTAAATGTCTAATACTGAAAGTGCAGCTTCTACTTGTTCTAAATAGTCGATTTCTTCTTGTACGGCGGCTAACAATGGTTCTACTGCAATGCGGGCTCTTTTCAGTTTTTGGTGCTTTTTGTAGATTGCTTGAGCGTTTTGAACGGCGTTTTTTTCCACGTTTAGGGGAATAAGAACGGGTTTTTCGGTTTCAAAGTCGGGGAGAGAAATTGATTTCATTCCCGGTTCCCAATGCTGCAAATTTGCCATCAGCAAGTCGGCTTGGGATTTGTGGGTATCTGCGCCTGCTGATTGCTGTAAGCGTTCTTTGAATGTGTTGGCTTTGAGGCGCAGTTTTGCGAGGACGTTGTTGAGTTTTTGGGTAAGCTGATGTCGCAGTTGGGCGAATACTTGTTGGTTGATTTCGCCTGTGTAGTAGCTGTTGAGTATTTCTTGGATGGAAGAAGGATTGGCAGCGGATTCTGTAGCGGATTTAACGGATGCGGAAGGAGGTTCGGCAGCGGATTCTGTAACGGATTTAACGGATGTCTGGAGGGGGGGAGAGTTTTCTGGTGTTGGCCAGTCGATGACGGTGTAGCCTTCGGGGGTAAAACTCGGTTGAAATTTGGAGTTTTCTAGGCATTGCAGCCAATATAGCCAGCGCTGGAATAATTGTTGCCATTGGTGGGGATTCAGGCTGTCGGTGGATTGTTCGGGGTCGAGATTTGCCGATCGAATCATGGACACAACTAAGACCTTACTCAACCCGCGGTAATTCTTCAACAGATTGGTCTTTAATTGCCCGGGAACCAGGCTAATTCGTTCTTTCCAGCGATCGAGAGATTCGATCGCACTTGGCACTGCATCGGTCAAAGACGGGGGCAATTCGTAGGGTTGCCCGGTTTGAATTGGCCGCACGCTGGACTGTTTGGCGCTGACTTGGTGGGCGCAGGTAACAACCAGATTGTCTTGGGCGGTGAGGATGACGTTGCTGTATTTGCCCATGATTTCGGCGTAGAGATGCCAGAGGGCTGGTTCGCCCGGACGTTTGGCGAATTGCAAGTCGATAACTCTTTCCCAAGGGGAGACGGGGGCGATGGAAACTAAGGCTAAGCCGCTGAGTTGGTGGCGCAGTTGTTCGCTGAAGGTGAAGGTGTCGGGAATTCGGGGTGGGGAGTCGCCGACGCAGATGCGGGCGGCTGCTGGATGGGATGAAATGTCTATCCAGCCCCGTTGATTCATGGTGCGGAGGGCTAGGGACACGGTGAATCGATCGCGCTGGTAGACTTGTTCTAAGCGCGCTGGCAGCCATTTGGTTCGCAGTTCGCTGCAAGTGGCGGTTAAAGTTGTAAAGTCTACGGGTTGCACGGTGGCCTCTTTGCGATCGAATTATCTATTTCTGTGGTAACAGATTTAGGTCATATTCAAACAATCATATCAGATAACCGTTCCGAAAAACCTATCTAGGGAATTTAAGCTGCTGAATCTAACTGAATATTTGCTAGATCTGCGATCGGCATATTTGCTAGTCTATCAGCAAGCGAACTCTTAAGCTTGGACTCAGACAAAAGCTCTCTGGCTTGATGTTGCTGTCCTCAGATTTTAATTAGGACTAAAGTCCTCACTACAAACCCATCTTATATTTGCTAAAAAGCTGTCGCTGGCCGCCGAGTCCAAACAGCCAACTCGCCGCGACTATCCAGTGTACAAAAATCGCACACCAAGCAGAACCGGTCAACACATAAACAGCAGTGCACGCTACTCCCAAAAGTCCGGTCAAAAGTAGAAAAATCGGCTGCAAAAATGTCGGATTTCCTTCGGGAAACAAGGTGATTGCTCTCACAGGATGGTAAATTACGTACAAGCACAAACTCAATCCAATCCACAGCAGCCAAGCAGTTGCGGTTACTCCTTCTGTGGGATGGGGCAGCAGCACAACTCGAAACAGCCACTCCTCGAATAATACGGGAAGAATTAGCGCTTTTACTGCCAAAAATAGCAGGTTTCCGAAATTGCCGTTAGGTGCGCTTACTTGCAAAAAACCCGCAGTCACACCGAGGGGAATGGCGACGGCGCCGTAGATTAACAATGCCCAAAGTGCGATCGACAATCCCCTCGCATCCGGAAACGTTGTAAACCCAGCAAAAGAGCGAAATATTAAACTAGACAGCGCCGGAAATTGACCGAACAAAACAGTCGGCGCCACAGGTAAAATATCCGGGTTAAATCCACCGACTTGATTAGTGCGAAGAAACCAAAGTTGAGCGCCGGATTTGAGGAAAACGCGGCTCAATTCATCCTGGGCACCGCGCGGTAACATCGTCCGCCAACTCATCAAAGCCGCGAATAGGTGATCGCCGATCGCAAATTGCGCTTCGCCACCTGTTCCCGACAATAGTTTAGCATTTTGCTTCCAGTCCGATCGCACAATTCCGAGGGGGATTAACTGTTGTTTCAGGGCATCTCTCAAAGCTGCTAGTTGCTGAAAACGCATAGTTTCCGGATGATTGGGATGCGCTGCAATCCAGTTTTGCACTGCTGGATTGACATTGACTTTTTGGGTGATTGATTCTATCGTTAAATACAGAGCTTGATTGGAATCTTGCACGCAGGAAGTAGCCGGAGTAACTGCCGCACTTCCAGTCCCGTCTCCTGTCCGGTAGCGGGCTGCCATTATTTGCAAATTCCCCAGCAATTCGTCGAGGGGAGAAAGTGTAAATCCGCCCAAATTGTAGTCGCGAGAAATGGCATCTAATTTGACAATGACATCGGATACCGGACGAGTCCCCAGCCAACCTCTTTCCAAGCTTCCCAGATAATTCGCCCAAGTTGTTCTGCCCGCTACAATTGCTTCGGGATTGTTAGCATAAACTTGTTCGTATGCGATGTCAAATTGCAGTTCTTGAGTAAAAGGATCGCGGACAATTTCAGCGATTCCGTAGGCAAAATGTCCGGTGACAGTACCAGCTACAACTGATTCGGCTTGTTTGCCGCCGATGCCACCGAATAGGTGAATTGCTAAAGCCCGATCGCCCTGCTTCCATTCTGACATCAAATTGGGCGATCGCTCGGATTTCCCATCCACAAGTACGGTTTTGGCAGTACCTTGGCGGCTGTCAGTATTCTGCCAGTTTTCAACCTTAATATAACTGAGTCCGCGATCCTTTCCCACAATAACTTGTTGCGGCCCGAGTTGAAAGAGCGATCGCGGTTTAATCGCCCCAACAGTAAAAATTCCCGCAGCATCTTTCGCACCGTAAATATACCACCCGGCTTGACCGACAGGTGAGTTTTCCAGTTGCTGGGGAGTCGAGGGAAAAACACCGCTGCGTTTGGGCGGCTGTTGGGGAAATCGCACAGTTTCCTCCACGCCGTCAAATTGTTTTGAAACTGAGTTATAATGACGAACAATCCGGTATTCGTTTTCACAAGGTGCACTTCCCGGACAAACTTTTGGTACAGCTCGATTTTTCCCTGTTTCCGCACCCAGGAAAGCGACTAAACCGTAAAAGCGACCGACAATTTGCATCGGTTCGCTGTCGGTACGAATCACCGGAATTCGATCGCTAGCTGCCGAAAGTGTCACCGAATTTAAACTAACAGTAACATCATCGTTAGGTCGCGCACCGGCGAGAGATTGCAGCGGGCCGACTCGCAAACGGTTGTTGAGGCGATCGGGATGAACGTTACCTTGACTTTTGCTTTTTTCTGTGCTGTTTGTAAACTTGACATTTACGGTTAAATTTCGCAAACTCGACTTTTGAGTCCACGCCAAACGCACTTTTTTACCGATTAAGTTTTCATTACCTGGCGGAGTATGGTATACTTCCAGCCAGACCCAATCTTCCCCAGGCAGTTCCTGCATTTGTTCGGGAGTTGGTAAAATGAGCCTCCCAGTCCAATCGCCAGTTGGTAAATACAGCTTGGATGCAGCAGTTTGGGTTAAAGGATAGTAACTCGGTTGGTTGAAAGATGCCTGAGAACTTAGGGAATAGTTGGAAGGTCGATCGACTGGCTGAGGTTTCGGATAAAATAAGATCAGGGCGATCGCACTTGCCAGCAACAGTCCGATCCAGCGGCGCAAATAAACTTTACGTTGATAATTCATAGAATTTTAGATCAAACTCGGCGGTTGCAACCGCTGCTACACACAAACTTTCGCCCTAGCTGAGAGGGACTGAAGAAGCAAAATAAAACTCGGCGGTTTTAACCACCGAGTCCGATCTATTTTAGACCAAAATCCCGCAGCAGTTCCAAAGGCTTGTCCACCGGTGCGATCGTATTTGCTGCTAGCGGGGCGATCGCTTTTGATATAAGGTTATGGCAGGATGAATTCCAAGTATCTTAGATAATTAGTTAATGAGTGGCATTAACCGCCAACTAACACCAGACCCAAGAACCAGTTTATTTGACAAACATCTTCCCGAAACGCCACAGGTACAAAGACTGCTGAGAAAAGAAGAAAAAGCTCATGTGTTTAATGACATAGCCACAATGAATTTAGTGATACAAGCTATTATAAATAGAGGAGAGCTTACAGGGATTGAGGATGAAACCGATGACTACGATCGCTACGGGCAATACTTTGATTATCCTATAGGTTATCAAATCAGAGCCGACGGTAGTCGCATTCCGCTGTATTACGCAGAAATTAAAATCATCAAAGGAACTGATAATTATCATGTTATCCCCCGCACAAAACCTCGTCGAACAAATCAATGATTGGGAATTTATCGAGTTGTGGGTTGATCCGATTGTTTTCCCACCTCGGATTCTGATGTTAGTGGGTGGAAAAAATAGTAAGTGTGGTATTTACGAACCATCGGTGAATTATAAACTGCTGTTTTTAGGTGCAAGTTACGATGAGGCTCACTCGTGGCTACTGGAAGATGAATATGAGCGAGTTGATGGTAGGCTTTTAGCCTCTGAAATAGTTTGAGTGAAGAATAATTAGGGCGATCGCGCTTGAGGGCAAAAAGGGCGATCGCTCTTGAATTTAGAGAGAAGAGTGATAGGCGATCGCAAATTGTGGTAAATTATACATAGCTGAGAATCTTCGCTCAAAGCATGGCAAAAACACCGCTCAATCTATATCGACAGGGCAATGCTAATTCAGCTAGAATGGATAATGTCCGACCAAACAAAGATGTTGCTACCTATGAAGAAAATGGTCAAGTTTGGGTGGATGCTACTTTAGGAGGTGGGATTTCGACATTTGCCACTCAAAGAAGCGGAAAAAACTGGTGGAAGTTAGATGAGGGGACTTACATTCCAGGCGAACTCGATTTAGTTAATGACCACAACGATCATTGGCTGTGGAAACCGAGTTACACAATGCCGATAGAGCAATACAAAGAGGCTCTTCGACTGACAGGTGCATCTTTCAAAAAAGTGAGTTAACGTTTTCAAGCTTGGTCAGCTTTGAAGCTGGCTGGGTTAGCATATTTTGAATAGATTAGAAAAGTTAAAAAGGAAGTTCACATGATTTTATCTTTTAAGGATCTACAGTTTATTATTGAAGCTATTGAGTTTCGGATCGAGACATACCAAGAACATCTGAATGATGAAGATTTGGATGAGGATGAAGCATCAGATATCGGCAATGATTGCGGTTTTTTAGAAGCACTCCGCCAAGATTTGGTGAAAGCTATTAAGGATGGCAATCTGCCTAAGATAGCAGAATCTTCTGAAGGTTTATATCAACAAGTGAGAAAATGATGAGAGCGATCGTTATTCGATTTGAAGGGAGGGAAAAGGGGCGATCGCACTTTATGTTAGGAATGGCGATCGCACTTGGGGATGTGATTAAAAAGGGCGATCGCCTAGTTAAAACTCAATACGTCGTTTTATTGGGTTTGGGTTGTTTGCCACGAGAACCGCTGGTTTTTTTTACAAACATTCTCCCTGGGTATCCCAAGGAATGTTGGCGAAAAAAACCCTGAGTTTCTCCAGATTTATGATAATCTGTTCAATTCGTTCTTTTGACTGGGTATCAGTTGAAGTAATTTCGTGCAGATGCTTGAGATACTGTTTGCATTTTGCTTCAACTGCGTCGGCACCTTTATCAAAGGCTGTGGCTGTCTCTTGCCAATACTGGTCGATTCCTGCTAGGAATTTATCAACAATACCCTGTTTTTTGAATTGTTGGTGAATTTCTTTTGCTAACCGCTTCTGCCAAGCTTCCCCAAATAAATTCCACATCAAGGAAGCCAGTCCAGCAGCTAAACCGATCCCTAGAACTATTGGGCCACCAATCGCAGCTACAAAAGAAATTACTGCCGCCGTGCCACCACCGATACTAATACCAAGTGCTGACAAAAGACTGACTAATTTCGCTACTAAGATATAGCTGCCAAGATTGCCAAGACCTGCTGCCCAAGCGGCTAAGGCACCATAAGCACCTAATCCCGCTATCCCACCAAGAAAAGCTCCTTTTGTATCGAAGGGAATAGAGACTACTGTTCCGTCTTTGTTGGGAAGCTTAGGTACTGGGTATTTTTCCAGAAAAGCGTCAATCTCAACCTTGAGTTTTTCAGAATTGACACTAATCCGATTTTCTACATGACTTTGTAGCAGATCGACTAAATAACCGGCAGCGTATTCTTGAGCCTCTTTCTTTTTGTCGTATCTCTGGCGAATCAGTTGTTCTATAGAATTTACATCAATCTGTTTTTCCGCATAGGTCTGAAATGATTTACGGGTATCTTTTTCTAAATCCTTAATTTGTTTGCTCACTTGACTGCGTTTTTGCCGCATTTCTCGCTGACGTTCAGGTTCATTTTTCTCCGCTTTCTCAAGCTCCTTTCGATACTCCTCTATTTTGGCAACAGTTGTTTGATATTGCTCAATCGAGTTAGCGTATTCTTGTTTTTTGTCCTTTTTGACCGCATTAATTTCGCGGTCGATACGAGAGATGACTGGTTTAGGAAGAGTCTCGCAGAGGAGTTGAGTTAAATCATCAAAGAGACGCTGACAGCGATCCGGCTTTTCTGACCAGAAAGTGAAGAAACGCTTTTGCACATCTTCCTTGGTAATATCCCGCTTTGTTAGCTTCCGACGAAACTCTATAGCAGTTTCATCAAGTTCTTTATACAGTCTGGCTGAAGCTTTATTGAGAATTTTGGGAAGCTCATCGTCAGGGATACTCGGATCTGCGTGTGTCGCCACGATAAAGAAATTGCCTAGCGTCGGAAAGTCGTTGCACTCATTCTCTGGGGTCGGCAACAAACGCAGCAAATTCCGAAGTCGCACCATATCTTGACCATTGATGTGACCCTTGGCAGGAGAAGCATAAAGCAAGACATTAGCAATCTTGGTGGCACTATTAGCTTTCTCAACATCCTTTGATACTTCATCTTGTTTATCAGAGTAACCGGGAAGGTCAATCAGGTTACACCCTCTTAACAAAGGAGCATCTACATAAACTATAGCTGTATGTCCGCCGTCATTGCTGTCGTCAGAGTCATCATATTGGTGTACGCCATATTTTTCTAGCAGGTCAAAGGAGCCGAATTGCAAAAAATGCTTCTGACAACGCTCCCGATCCTCTAAATATAGGAAGTCAAAATTTAGCTTGCCGTTTTCATCTTGCCAAAATTTCTCATCAATAATTCCCACGTTTCCATCAAACCATTCGGGGCGACTTTCCACATGACAAACAATGGTAATGACTCTTGTTGCAGGCTGATAGCCTGTTGGTAATACTTTTTGGCCTAAAAGACTATTAGCAAGATAGGATTTACCAGAGTCAAATGCTCCTGTCAAGACAACATTTGGTTTTTGGTAATATTGGTTAATTTGTTCTTGCAGATCGTTAGGTCTACGTAGTTCCGTTGGCAATTCTAGCCAAGGTAAAAAAGAATTTTCATCGATATACTGATTAAGTAAATTTAGCCGGCGATAAAGTTCAGCGTAGGGACTGCCTGGTTCAATTCCTGGGAGTGGAGGTATTTCCTCTGACATGGCAGTTGCAATGTCTTCACCTAATATTTGCAGCCATTTTACTGCCATTCCCATCGGAACTTGTGCAGGGAACTGCTCATAATTTTTAACCTGATCTACAGAAATGCCGATCCCGCTGGCAACTGATTCTTGACTGATACCTTTCTGTTCCCGATAGCGTCTAAAATTAATGTTCATAGCATTCTGCTACCCGCTAGTTTAACCCACAGGAAGTTATTTGTTTTTTATAATTATCTTCTAATTATGAATTTATCGGAGTAATAAAATGTCAAATCTTATCAGCAATTGAGACGAGCGATCTGTCAGAATTGGTCAGAGATGTCAGAAAATGTCAGAAAAAGTCTGATAAAATAAGAAAAACCACTACACCTACTCGACCAATGGACGTTAAAGAAGTCTTGAGATTTGCCGAGGATCTGGTTTTCTCCAAAACAGGAGAACACTTGGACGATCTGCAACAAGCTATCCTGCGGGGTGCATGGAAAGGTCAAAGATACTCTAAAATTGCAGAAGAATCTCACTGCACTGAAGGTCATGTCAGAAATGTGGCCTCTGAATTATGGCAAGTTCTCTCTGATGTCTTAGGTGAAGAACTCAATAAATCAAATTTTAAAACAACATTAGAAAGATGTCGATTCTCCATTGGGTAGTGCCCTGAAGGAAAGGATCGAGAGAATAAAACTGAATTCAAAGAAAAGTAGGCATTTAGAGTTGTAAACTAGCATTGTAATGATGTACGA
>JAYUGZ010000144.1:0-5622 GCA_043767465.1 Cyanobacteriota bacterium | reverse complement strand
TGGCCCTGAAACTAATCCTTGACCTACCAATTCTCCGACTGGAAAAATAAATCCCGAACCGGAAGTTCGAGAAGTGAAAGCCATTTTTTTGCCTTTCAATTGTTCGAGGGTTTGCTTTGCTGAACCTTTGGGGCGCAGGGGACTGTCTTGTCGCACTACAAACACGGAATCGTAGGTATTTCCGCCGGAATAATCGCTGCGCACTTCTGCTAAATACATCTGCGCTTTGGCCAATTGTTCTGCTTTTAATGCGGCGCGCCCTGCTACAAATGCGACATCTGCTCTGTCGGCCCTCAAAGCTTCTACAGCCGCGGTTTCGTCGCCGATGACTGCATCGACGGGCATTCCGATTTCTTTGGATAGTATTTGCGCTACTTGATTGGCTTTATTTTGCAAATCTGTAGCATCTCTGCGGTTCGCAAATACGATTCTAATGCGACTTATAGTAGCTTGTGCTCTTAAATCTTGTTGGCGAAGCCCGCCCCTACGGGGGCTGCGCCAACGAAGAGGATCGCCCTTTGGTGCTGTTTGGGCGATCGCCTTCTGCCCGATCCCAACTGTATTCGCTGTCAAACCCGCTAGCAGCAATAACCCTGCGCTAGCGCTTGCTAGAAATTTTAACTTGACATTCATTAATCGCTCTCCTGCCTAACTGCCACTTTTTGATAACTAATCGCAATAACCTTGATGTTATCGTACAACTCTTTTGGTAATTAGTTGCAACAGTCAAATGATAATAATTTCTAATATGTCATATCATTAAAAATGATCGTGCTTTGACTCTATATATGGTAAATTGCGGCACAAGCACCCGATGCAGAAAAAATATGACAGCCAACCTTGCTGATAAAAATCCCTTTCCCGTCAGTTTTGCCGATGTGGAGGCTGCGGCAAAACGCTTGCAGGGTAAAGCTTTCAAGACGCCGGTACTGACTTCAGAAACATTCAACAAACAGACGAATTCTCAAGTATTTTTCAAGTGCGAGAATTTTCAGCGGACGGGTTCGTTTAAATTTCGCGGTGCTTGCAATGCTTTGATGCAGCTATCTGAAACTGAAAAACAGCGGGGAGTGGTGACTTTTTCTTCGGGAAATCACGCACAGGCGATCGCCCTTGCCGCACAGTTGCTCGCAATCTCTGCTACTATAGTAATGCCTAGAGATGCGCCAAAAGTTAAGCAGGAAGCGACTCGCGGCTACGGTGCTGAAATTATTTTGTACGATCGAACTCAAGTTTCGCGCTCCGAGCTCACCGCTCAAATTGCCGAGGAGCGACACTTGACAATTATTCCTCCTTATGATGACGCGCGGGTGATTGCGGGACAAGGTACGGCGGCGCTGGAATTAATCGCAGAAGTTGGGGAGTTGGATTTGCTGCTGGTTTGCTGCGGCGGCGGGGGTTTGCTGTCGGGATGCGCGATCACAGCTAAAACTTTGTCGCCGAAGTGTAAAGTAATAGGAGTGGAACCCGAGCAAGCAGATGATGCCGCGCGATCGTTCCGCACAAAAATGCTGCAAACTGTTAGCAACCCGGATACTATTGCTGACGGCGCGCGCACGCCGTCTTTAGGGAAATTAACTTTTCCTTTGGTGCTGCATTATGTGGACGATATGGCAACAGTTTCGGAGGCGGAAATTCGCAAAACAATGTTGTTTATGTGGGAACGGATGAAGATAGTTGTCGAACCCACGGGAGTGTTAGCAGCGGCGGCTTTGCTGTCTGGAGTTGTACCGGCTCAAAATGCGAGAGTTGGCGTGATTGTCAGCGGGGGAAATGTGGATATTAAGGAAGTCGATCGATTTTTTTCGTAGATAGGGATACTTCTCTGATAAGATGCTCCCACAGCAAACTTTGAGATCGAATAGCAGAATGTCTTCAGAAACAAACTCAGCGCCTGCATCTACAACCGGTGCAGATGCGATCGATGTGGCGATCGCCTCAGGAATCGACTTTGACGGGACTCCGATTCCGAAAGCAAAATTAGACCTGTACGAGCAAGTGATGGGATTAGAAGCCGGGAGACAGCGCAGTGGTGTATCAAACACCATGCGATCGCGCATTGTCCGAATTGGCGTCAAACACCTGCCTCAAGCAGAACTCGATCCCATGCTAATTGCTGCCGACTTTGCACCGCTAAAAGACAAAGAAGTTGCCTTTTATTACGGCGCAAAATAGAAATTAGGTAATGCAGACAGGCAAGATACAAGATATCAAAGAAACCGGGTTTTTTTCCATAATTCAACGCTTTGATGCAATATTTTTCGCAAAAACCCGGTTTCTGCCTCCACGATAGATTCACAAAGGAGAGATATTTCAATAAGACGCAAGTATAACGGCAATTATGGCTAGCACAAGAGCGATAATTTGCGGAATTGTAATTGCTTCTTTCAGGAATAAAGATGATAGAAGTACGGTAATGACTGGGTACAGGGATGTAATGCTGATTACGCTGATAACTGGCCCGCTTTCTATGGCTCTCAGAAAGATTAAAGATGCCGCAGTTCCGCAAACACCGATTAATAAAGCAGATAGAATTCCTGCAATATTTCCCTCAAAACTCAAGTTTTTACTGTTGGCAAGAATGAATACGGTAGTTAAAATAGCGCCGATTGTTTCATAAACAAAAGCTGTTTTGTAGTCGAGAGATTTAGTCGCTAACTTGCCCAAAAATCCCCAAAGGCCGTATAATAATGAACAAATTAGTGCAGATATTAACCAATTGGGTATTTTAACCATTGTTGCCAGAATTCAAGTGCATTGTTTGGTGCTTGTTATACTCAATTTTCAATCGCGAGCGCAGTTGATATTTTTTGGAGCGTCGCCACCTGCACAGTTCTTATATCTCCGGTTTTAAAGCACGTTCCATCAGCGATAAAACAGCTTGTTCAGGAGTAATTTCACCATTCAGCAAACGGTAAACTTGACGGGAAACAGGGACTTCAATCTCGCGCCTATCTGCCAAATCAATCAACACATTAGTAGTATTAACTCCTTCAGCAGTGCTCTGCAATTCTTGCAAAATTTGCTCCAAAGATTTGCCTTTAGCCAATCCGAAACCAACCCGATAATTGCGCGACAAAGAACTATTGCAAGTAGCGAGTAAATCTCCCAAACCAGACAAACCATAAAAAGTTTCAGCCCTAGCGCCTAAACGAACTCCCACCCGAATCATTTCCGGTAAAGCGCGAGTCAGCAAAGCAGATTTAGCATTAGTTCCTAATTGTAAACCATCGCAAACACCAGCGGCGATCGCAAATACATTCTTCAGAGTCCCGCCCAACTCAGTCCCCAGGGGATCTTGATTGACATAAACTCGAAAAATATCGGAACTATAAATGGTTTGTACTTGCTTGGCTGCGGCTAAATCTAAACTCGCCGCTACTGTCGCAGCCGGTAATCCTTGCTGAATTTCTGCTGAAAGATTGGGGCCAGAAAGTACGACAATTGCATTGTTAGGAAAGGCATTTTGCCAAATTTGAGAGGGAGTGCGCGTCGTCGCGGGGTCTAAACCTTTGGTGACAGTAACTATAATTATACTGGGAGTTAGGTTTAAGGCAAGCAGGCGATCGACTGTTTCGCCAACTCCTGTCATCGAAACCGCCGAAACCACAACATCCGCGCCAGTTATAACTGATTCTAGACTAAAACAACTGCGCCGCGACCACAAATTTACCCGATCGCCCTTTTTACTTCCCAAATTTGCCAGGGCTGAACCCCACGCACCTCCGCCTAATATTGTCAAGCTTGCCATAAAATTTAGTTTATTAATAACATCAATCCGTTACATCCGTTACAAAAGAAGCGGACGTACTTCCTTCTCCTACAAATGCGGCCGCAATCCGTAATGACGGTAACGCCAATAATCGCGTAAAATGCGATCGTGATCGAAACACAATTCACCAGGAATCTGCCAGGATTCAAAAACTTGTAAATTTTTAGCATCATCCGCAGCTTGAGGTTCGCCCGTTGCCGCAGCCAAGAATACAATACTGATTGTATGTTGGCGCGCGTCGCGATTTGGGTCCGAATAAACGTAAAATTGCTCGATTAATTCTACATTCAAGCAAGTTTCTTCTAAAGCTTCGCGTTTGGCCGCCGTTTCTACCGATTCCCCATAATCGACAAAGCCGCCGGGAATCGCCCAGCCATAAGGAATATGCAGACGTTCTATAAGTACGATCGGTCGCTGCGGGCGATCGACCAATTCGATGATAATATCAACTGTAGGAGCGGGATTGCGGTAAGTCATTTTGTTTGGGAATGGGGCATCGGCCAAATAGGGCATCGGCCAAATAGGGGATTAATGATTTTATATTTAACAAATAACAAATAACACATAACAGTCAACAGTCAACCGTCAACAGTCAACTAACAAACATTATGCCTAAATGGCTAGGAAAAGTTTTAGGTATCGGTGCGGGTACAATCCTCCTACTAGGTGCGACTGGATACTGGTACGTCTTTATTGCCGGAGCACCTCAATTAGACCCTCCGAAAATCATAGCCGATGCAGACATAAAATTTGAACTCAAAACATATAAAAGTGCAGCTATGAATTCAGAGCGCACCTACGGTTTAATTTTACCACCAGGGTACGCAAAAAATCCCAAACAGCGCTATCCAGTGATTTTTTTGTTACACGGCGGACACGGAGACGCGCGCGCTTATCAAGACAAAGCTGCTGTTACTTCGGTGCTCCACGATTTATATAAAAGCAAAGGATTGCCACCGTCAATTGTGATTACCCCTGACGGGAATGACAAGCGGGGGACAAGCCCGTTATGGGACCCGCAATATTTTGACGGGCCCAATGGCAAGGTAGGAAGTGCGATCGGCTCCGAATTGGTTTCTGAGATAAAATCGCGCTACAGAACGCTGGAAGAACCCAAATTCTGGGCAATGGGAGGACAATCTTCGGGGGGTTGGGGAGCCTTTAATATCGGTTTGCGCTACTTGAATAATTTTAATATTCTGTTCAGCCACAGCGGTTATTTTACAGATCAAACCGGCAAGGCTAACAGTCCTAAATATTTAGTGCCGAAACTGTCTGCACAAGACAGACAGCGGCTGCGGGCTTATTTGGATGCGGGGGAAGGAGACGAAAAATTTCTGACTTCTACGCAACAGTTTCACGAACAATTAAACAGTTTGGGTATTGCCAACGAGTTTAACGAATTTCCTGGCGGACACGGGATTGTCGGCCCCGATGTCGGCTGGAATTATTGGCACAAACATTTAGCGGATTCATTGAGTTATGTTGGAAAACAGTTTAAGATATCACTGGCCGCACAGAAAAATTAGAAAGGTGAACTGTGTTACCCCAAAAAACTAGGATTGGACTCTGGACTGCATCATTTTTAACCGGATTGGTAGGAGTTATTAACCTGCTGTCTGCTGTAACTCCCAGTTTACCCGATCGCCGAAATTGGTTAGAACCATTTTTTCCTTTCCCCGTGCGTGCGGGCGGGCATTTCTTTGCAGCCGTGATCGGGTTTATGCTGCTAACTCTGGCAACTAATTTGTTGCGGCGCAAGCGGATTGCTTGGTTGCTGACGGTGGGATTGTTAATTGCTTCGATTGTAACTCATTTAATCAAGGGATTGGATGTTGAAGAAAGTTTCC
>JAYUGZ010000143.1:0-2241 GCA_043767465.1 Cyanobacteriota bacterium | reverse complement strand
TGGACTAGGCGTAAAAACGAGATTTATCAAGGCTTTCAGGCGATTGTTGACACCTATGGGCAGTGCCGTTTCCCTACATAATGATTATTTTGGGGTAGGGAAACGGCGAAAGCCTTTGTCAGACCTTGCCTTACTGCCAAACAAAGACTTTCGCTTCATATTCCGGCAAGTCGATCGTAATATTATCATCGCCCGATTCAACATCATAATTGCCCGTCCATTCGTGCCAAGTTCCGTTTGCAGGGAAGTGGGGAACGCTGTAACCGCCGAGATAATTTTCCGACAAATTCGCCACTACTACAACTCTCGAACCTTCATCGTTCCAGCGAGTGTAAGCAAACACTTTTGATTCGGGATCTTCGTGGAAAAAATCGATGTTTTCGGTGTAAAGTGCTTGGTTGTTTTTGCGCAGGTTAATCAAGCCTTTGTAGTATTCCCACAAACCTTTATTCATGTCATTGCCTAGCAGCGTCCAGTCAATTTTAGCTTGCTCAATTGTTTTGACCTTATATTCGCCAAATTCTTCGCCCATCCAAATCAGCGGTACGCCAACTGCGGTCATTAACAGCACAGAACCCAACTTCGCCCGCTTGAATGCTGGTTCATCCAAAATCCCGCGATCGCCCAATTCTGAGAATACGCGATCGTGGTCGTGATTGCTCAGATAATTGACTACATTCGTAGCACCCAAGAAACCTTGCCGCTTGCAGTCGATCGCATCTTTCAGCCGTTCTAAGTCAAAAGTATCGCCGCAGATGTGTTCGACAATGCAGTGATAGAAACTGTCGTGCCAGCAGCCGTCCATCGGGCCGTCTAGATTTGTGATGCTGGGAGTTTCGGGAATGTATTCGGCAACGGTGTAAAACGGTTTTGGGCCGGCGGCATTTTTGGCTTCTTGAACTATCCAGTGCATAAAATCGTAGTTAGCAATTTGTCGCGCCGCGTCGAAACGAATGCCGTCGAGATGATATTCTTGCACCCAATAGCGGACTGTATCGCCGACAAATTTGCGCGCCGGGTAAGTTCCTAAGTTTTCGTCGTAAAATTCGTAGTTAAATTCTGGGCCCCAATTGTTGTCGGCATCGCGGGGGGCGTGGTGGTACCAATAATCGTGATCGATTTGGGTGAGGGGGCTGGATGATTCGGAGTGGTTGTAAATCCCGTCGATGATGACGCGAATCCCGCGCCCGTGACACTCGTCTATCAGGTTTTTGAGTTCTTCGGTGGTTCCGTAGCTGGACTCGGCAGCGAAGAAGTAGCGGGGGTTGTAGCCCCAACTGTAGTCGCCCGGGTATTCTTTGAGGGGCATTAGTTCGATCGCATTGATGCCGAGTTCGGCTAGATAATCGAGTTTTTCGACGACGTGCTCGTACTTGCCGCGGGCTAGGGGATCGGCTTCGCCGCCGGAAAAGTCGGCAACGTGCATTTCGTAAATCACTAATTCTCGATCGCCCGGTAGCGGTTTGTCGTCGTGTTGCCACACGTAGGTATCGACAATGCGATCGCCATCTTTGACTCGAACCACGGCGTTTTGAGTGTGATCGTCGATATCAGTGGCGTAGGGATCTACCACATCTACCCACTGATCTGCTTCCAGAAACCAGCTTTTGGACTGCACGCGAAATTTGTATTGATAAACGCCATCCTTCAATTCAACTCGCGTGCGGAAATAACCTGCTTCGTCCTTTTCCATCGGGATTTCTTCCCAATTAGAAAAACACCCCATCAAGGCTGCTCCTTTGTTGTACGGAGCAAATAACTGGAATTCAATTGCAGCGCTCATAAGGCCTCTTTTTAAGATTTTTCTGTAGGAGTAGATACTTTTAATCTCGCAAACTAAAGCGACCTCAGGCATCACTCTGCGGATATAATTTCTGTAAGTGCTTAACTATTCCTAAAAGTATGAGTATCTGGTGCAGCCTGCGCATTTTATGAAGTGAAATCGCGCCAGCATCGGCAGTGCGATCGGAATTGCATCTCACTTCTTATTGCTAAACCATAAGTATTAGAAAGGTGAGAATTATTTGGCATCTATCTTAAGGTTGATTTCCTTAAAAAAGATTGTTTTAAATATCTACACTAGGATAGATGCGGACTTAAACTCTAGCATTTCTTAACTTGAAACTATTCGGTTTGTGCGCCGTGGGCATCCTACATTTGCGGCCGTAAGGTGCGCCGTGCAACCCTACTGTTTTGGCGATCAGGTGCGCACTGCGCACCTTAATTTCAACTGCTTTCAAC
>JAYUGZ010000142.1:0-2242 GCA_043767465.1 Cyanobacteriota bacterium | reverse complement strand
ATTTTACCTGCGCCCTGTAGGCCTCACCATTAGGGGTTGTGTCGCCCGTCAAGTGTTCGCTAAACCAGTCTAGCAGGAGTTTCCAAGTGTCGGTGGCTGTTTCGCGCTGTCGGAGCTCGATCGCCCCTGAGGTACCGCTTTCTAGCTGCGAGTTCAAATAGTGGACAGCCTCAGAAGTCGATCGGCTTTTGGCGCCGACATACCGCTGGTACTGCTTCACAGAAGTGTACTCGCCCCAAACAGCCGCGCACAGCAAAATCAGCGCCGCCCAGTGAAAAATGCTATTCTGCCAAATTACCCCAAAAACAGCAGTCAAATAATTAATTAATTGCATATTGACAACCCGTTAAATTTGTGTATTTTACTTAAATTTCAATCCTAGAAAAAACTCACCTTAACGTTTTAATATAACAGCTCTCGCCCTCAAAAAAACCAGTCTAACCTTGAGAAAATTTATCTCCTACTCCCGAACCGGTAGAAGACTATCTAATTCTTGCTGATTCTTCCTTCGCGACAAGAGCGCTAACGCGCCGCTTCGCGTACTGCGTCGAAAGCGGTTCAACAATACTAAATTTTTTGGTCAGAAAGGAGTATCTGACTTTATTTTATCAATTATGTCATGATTAATCAAGAATCAAGAGGTACGCAATGTCAGCAGAATCGCCAACCCCCAAAATAGTCGTCGTCGGTGCCGGATGGGCCGGTTTAGGCGCCACCTATCACCTAGCCCAGCAAGGCTATGACGTAACTTTATTAGAAGCAGGCCCTCAGCCGGGAGGCTTAGTTGCGGGGTGGAAAACCGCAGGCGGGCGTTCCGTAGAAGCAGGCATTCACGGCTTCTGGTATCCCTACAAAAATATCTTTTCATTAGTCAAACAATTAGGAATCGACCCCTTCACACCTTGGACTCGTTCTTGTCAGTATTCCCCCGCCGGCTTGGAAGTAGAATCGCCGATTTTTCAGGACGAACCGATCCTTCCCACACCGTTAGGAACTTTCCTCTACACCCGATTTAAAAGACTGCCATTAGTCGATCGCCTTTCAGCCTTACCATTACTCTACGCCGTCCTAGATTTCGACAATTCCGACGAAGCTTGGCGCAGGTACGATCGCGTTACAGCCCGCGAGTTGTTCAAACAGTTTGGCGTATCTGCGAGGCTGTACCGCGATGCTTTTGAGCCGATGTTATTAGTAGGATTATTTGCACCAGGAGAACAATGTTCAGCCGCCGCAGCTTTGGGAATGCTTTATTATTTCATTTTAGCACACCAAGCGGATTTTGATGTAGTTTGGTGTCGTGGCACTGTCGGAGAAAAAATCTTTCGTCCTTGGGTGGAGCGCCTGGAAAAAGTCGGCGCTAAAGTATTGACAAAACGGCGAGTTACTGATGTCATAGTTGACAGCAACAATCAAGCCAAGGGAGTTATCTGCGGCGACGAAACCTTCGATGCAGATGCAGTTATTTTTGCAGTTGGCGTCACCGGAATGCAAAAAATTATCAGCAGCAGCCCCGCTTTGCAAAGCCGCCAAGAGTTTCGGGATGTGATGAATTTGGGCGCTGTTGACGTGTTAGCTGTTCGGCTGTGGTTTGACCGAAAAATAGAGATTCCGCTGCCTTCCAATGCCTGTTTTGGATTTAGTTCGACTACGGGCTGGACATTTTTTGATTTGAATGCTTTGCACGACGAATTCCGATCCGAGCCGGGAACAGTTGTGGAAGCTGACTTTTATCACGCCAATCAATTAATTCCCCTGAAAGATGAGGAAATAGTTGCCCTAGTTCAGCGAGATTTAGCGACTTGCATTCCCGCTTTTCGGGATGCAAAAGTAATTGACAGTAGTGCGATTCGCTTGTCGCGGGCGGTGACGCATTTTGCCCCGGGAAGTTAT
This sequence comes from Cyanobacteriota bacterium, assembly GCA_043767465.1. Taxonomy (GTDB): domain Bacteria; phylum Cyanobacteriota; class Cyanobacteriia; order Cyanobacteriales; family Microcoleaceae; genus Microcoleus. The sequence continues at coordinate 352 of JAYUGZ010000142.1, read as the reverse complement.
CAGTATTTGTTGCCTGCGGTCACAAGTTATGATAATGTATTTATGAGTGGCGATTGGGTTGTGACTCGTCACGGTTCTTGGTCGCAGGAAAAGGCTTATGTTACTGGTTTGGAGGCTGCTAATTTGGTAGTTTCCCGTTTCGGACTAGGCAGCAAAGCGGCAATTATTCCCGTGGAGGCTGATGAACCGCACATTCAAATTGGGAGACAGATTAATCAGTTTGCTCGCAGTTTGACTAAGAATTTTCTTCCCGATTTTTGGCTGCCATAATCAGAAGGAAGAAGGAAGTTCGGCAGCGGATTGTGTAGCGGATTTAACGGATGTAACGGATAGAATTCCCGATTACCGATTA
>JAYUGZ010000141.1:0-2244 GCA_043767465.1 Cyanobacteriota bacterium | reverse complement strand
AAGATTTGGCGGGTTGGGAATTAGGGCGGTGGCTGTGGGTGTCTGCTTGAAAAATTTTATATTTGTGCTTGACAGGCGATCGAAGGTTGTGCTAGATTATTAATTCGTGAGGACACATAGCTCAGTTGGTTAGAGCACTACGTTGACATCGTAGGGGTCACTGGTTCGAGTCCAGTTGCGTCCATCTTATAAAGCCCGCTCTGGTAGCGGGTTTTGTTGTTCTTACAGCTATTGTTATGAATTCCACGACATTCGACATTCTCAATAAGGGCTGACAAGATGTGACAAGCCCTGACAAGTTTTGCGATAAAACAGCGATACGCAGTGACATAAGGGTTACAGGTTTTTGACCTGTGAAAATGAGGTTTGCTTTAAAGGAAAAAAAGTTGTGGCTGGAACTGTAAGGATTGAGGTTTTTCGCGATGGCTACGCCCCGGCTTACGCCTACGCCTTCGCTTAGCTTGGTCGTGGCATGGTAAACGCTATTGGCTTTACATCGGCTTGCCAGAGACAAATATCAACCGCAAAGCCGCCGAAATCAAGGCTCGTCAGATCGAACTCGACATCGCCAGCAACAATTTCGATGCAACTCTGGCAAAATATAAACCAGAAAAACAGGCAAATTTAGCTGTGACTGAACTGTTCGTAGGCGTCAGCCGGGGCGTTCGCCTCGATTTAAAGCCATCGCTTCTGTGCTTACAAACAGCGCAATTTATACCCTCAGACTTTTGCCAAATATATTGGATTTCAGAAATATGTGTCTGAGTTTTTCGGAACCAAATCTGTTTCTAGTGTTTCGGAAACACTGGCAGAAAATTTCCGAGATTGGCTAGGCTCACGGCTGCAACCCGTGACAGTGCGTGAAAGAATCGCCATTATGCCAGCTTGTTGGCTCTGGGCAATCAAGAAAAAAGTGATTTCGACTCTCACCGAAAATCCGTGGTTGGATATCAAGGTTTCTTTGCCACCACGCCAACAACCGCAGCCTTTTACTGCTGAGGAAATTGGCTTGATTATACGTGAGTTCCGATCGGCATCAGGACTCTCTCACTATGTCGATTATGTTGAATTCAAATTTGGCGTGGGGTTGCGGACGGGCGAAGCAGCGGCATTGCTTTGGAAGCACTGCTCTGCCGACTGTTCCAAGATTTGGATTGGTGAAAGCGCCAGCGACGAGAAATCGCGCAAGAGCGAGAAACGCAACAAAGCCCGATCGGTCACTCTAACACCACGGCTACAGCAATTATTACTGGCGATGCAATCGCCCGAAACGAATCCCAACTCACCAATTTTTACTAGCGTTGAAGGTAGTTTCATTGATGCCAAAAATTTTAACAATCGGTACTGGAAGCCAACTCTAGCCAAACTTGGCATTGAATATCGCCGACCTTACACCACCAGGTACACGCTGATTAGCCACGCGCTCGACATCGGCATGAACCCAGCAGAACTCGCGCAAATCACAGGACACAACTTGCGGACGATGTACGAAAATTATGTTGGCACTGTCAGACCGCCGCAGTTGCCCGAACTTTTTTATTTTGACGATTCTCAGGCAGATAATTCAGATATTGCTGAATATTTTTGCAGTGGTCAGGATGGTCGATCGAACCTCCACACATCACCAAATTCCTAATCAAATCAGCATTATAAACCACTTTTCCACTGGGATTTCGCCCCCAGTGAATTCCCTCTAAAAGTCGCTGTTGCTGCCTGTACCTTATTAACGTTCGCTTGCAACAATTCATGATTTGTTCTGCTGTTTGGGAATCGCAAAAATTATTCATGTTTAAGTAAATCCTTGATGATGTTATCTTTGATCATTTGTTGGCGTAAAAGCTGCAAAACCATTTCCTGAGCCTGTTCCAGGGATTCAATATAGCCAAGTTTTCGGCGGTAAAGTTCAAGCTGAAATTGTTGCTGTATCGTCAGTTGTACGGGTTTCATGAATTTTTCAATTTGATTAATTGAGTGATTCGACCGCGCACTAATTCTGATTCTTCAATCAGCCAAATTTTGATAATTTCTTGGGAGTATTTTGACCCAGGCGAATCCCAAGCAAACATCTGAGTAATTAAGCTTTGAAGATTTTCAGGGAAATACTCATCCCACCAAATCAAAGTAATGTCTCGCATCTTCTGAGCATCGGAGGAGGGTTGTCTGCTGACAACCGTTGGGTAAAAATGGGCGAACTAATCCCGTGGTCAGAATTTGAATCAGAATATGCTGAAAACTTCCCCACAG
>JAYUGZ010000140.1:0-2245 GCA_043767465.1 Cyanobacteriota bacterium | reverse complement strand
TGTGACTTCATATTCAGTACGCTCTAAATTAGGGAATCTCAAGATTTTACGGTAATCTAACCTACCACTCATAATCGTGATCTTTTCCCCATTGTATCCACGCTTGAGCCATAAGCGACCTTCGACCACGCTGTTCAGGTTTTACCGGATTATCACCAGTAATCGCCCTCAATGCCCAGAACCAATGATCGGGCTTTTGTTCGAGATCGCGCAAAATCAGCGGTACAACAGGCGGGCCCATACCAATAATTCTCTGATAAGCTGCGTGCATTGACTTCTGTGTAACGAATGACAGCATCCTCGTTTCTGCACGCCATTCTGCGGCGAGGTTATTAAACTCCGCTTCTAGTTCGAGCTTACTTTTAGTGGGGTATTTATAAGCAGTAATAACAAATTATCTCCCTAAAACGCGGGAAGCTTAAACTTTGCCCCACAGTTGGGACATTCCGATCGCACTTTTAACCAATCCCGATACCAATCTAGATCGCCCCAGCATCCCCAAATCATGACAACTCCCATCACCCCATAGGGACACGACACCACGCCGTGTCCTTAAGCGTAGCTTATCGGCGACAGCCTTCAGCGATCGCCATTAATACCGCTTTCCGCACTTCAGGATGCGATTTTTCCAGCCCGTTAGCCCTAAAAATCCAGTGTCCGCTGCCCGCGTGCTCGATCGCAATCTTCTGTCCATCAGGCAAAACTATTTGCCACCAATTCAACACAGTGGCTTTAATCAGTTGGCACTGAATCTCGCTCAATTGAGCCTCCATCAGTTTCAGTTGACGCATGATTGGATTTTGGGCTGATGACTTCATGATTTTTCTCCTTAAATAAATGGGACAGTTTCTCTGTTGGGATTTCAGTTTGCTTAGTTTTCAACTTAATTTCACTTTCTGAGCCTTTAGCCTTAACTTTACCTTCCGAACTTTTAGCCTTCACCTCCCTTGTACCACCTTTAGGCTCAATTTTTACTCCAAAACCTTTAGATTTAACTTTGTCTTCAGCGGAAATTGAAGTCGGTTCCGCGGCCGGCTTCTTAAACTCCGCGTCTAATTGGTCTAAAATCTCCTCTTGTTCGGGAGTGTGTTCGGCTGGCTGCTCTAAATTTCTGGGATTGTATTCGTCAACCAGCCTCGCCAAGAATTCCGAAATTGACATTCCCGCTGCGGCTGCTTTTTGGTTAAAAGGGCGTAGGTGTCGGTTTTGATACGAATCTGTTTGAGCCGGAGATTGGGATTATTGTCAACTGTTTCGGCAATAGTGACAGCGGTAATTCTTTCTTTTGGTATGACATCAACAACTTCTTGCCACTTTTCCTGTAAAGCACAGTCGCCGTACTGGTCGGTTACTGCGTGTTTGAACAAAGGAACAACTTGAGCAACGCAGCTAGGCAAAATCTCAAATCCGGCTTTGATTAAGCGCAGGCAAATGGCAGCCGATTTGATAATTTGCGTGCAGTAAAAATACTGCCTGCCTAATGCTTGTTCGCAGTAACTTTTAAAAGTTTTGAACTTGCCTTTGTACAATCGCAGTTTTCGGATCGCATCCAGCATGATTCCTTGCCGCACGTAGTCTAGGAATCCCCTTTTAATTTCGCCTGTGAGGTACTCTAAATCGTGAAAGGGAGATTGATTCTGGATTTCTTCTTCAAAGTCGAGCAGCGGGCCTGCAAAGTGAAAGTTGGAGGCGACATCGCCCAGGTATAAGTTGTCGGTAGATGTGGTCATGATCGGGAAGGGGTCGAGAAAGGGAACGATAACACGGAAGTTGTGCGATCGCGAAATTGAAGTTTTGGTCGGGATCTTTGATACAATCTTGAGTTGGGCTGTGCTTTAAGGTCGATCGACCTTTTACATCGCATCACCTCCTCGGCATTGAGGGAAAGAGGCTTGAGGTATGCGCCCAAGCCCGAAAAATACTAAGGGTATGCAGGTGCACAATTAATAGACACTAAAAATAAGGCGGTTATTCAAACCTGCATTTTGACTGTTTGGCTTGCCCAGTCGCCTTTGTTTTGTGTGTCTACTAGCATTTTAGTGCCAGATGCCAACTTTGTCAAGCACTAAAATGCTAGCAATTAAATGCTATAATTAATGGAATCTGAAGATCGAGAAACGATAACCTTGAAAAACCTGAGAGAAAGTGCAAATTTGACCCAACCCGAACTTAGTCGTCGAATGGGGGTAGGAATTCGCATTATTGGCGATTGGGAACGAGGAGAAGCCATTCCTCGCTTCGATCG
>JAYUGZ010000139.1:0-14279 GCA_043767465.1 Cyanobacteriota bacterium | reverse complement strand
AAGCACTTTGGAAGTTAAAACCACCCGTCACGCCGTCGATGTCCAAGATTTCTCCAGCAAAGAAAAGTCCCGGACAGCGACGGCTTTCCATTGTCTTAAAATCAACTTCTTTGAGGCTGACACCGCCGCAGGTGACGAATTCTTCCTTAAATGCGCCTTTTCCTGAAATCTGATATTCGCCTTGGACGAGTTCTAGCAAGAGGCGATCCAGGGCTTTATTGGATAAATCAGCCCAGCGTTTTTGCTCGTCAATGCCGATCGAACTTGTCAAACGTTCCCAGAGGCGGCGCGGCATTGGAAACGGACAGCTAGAGACGATTAAGCGGTGCGACAACTGCGATTTGACCCCTAGGAGTTGCTGCCGCAAAACCTCCGCATTGTACTGGGGAAGCCAATTGATTAATACAGATGTTCGATAATGGCGATCGTGCAAAAATCTCGCACCCCAAGCCGAAAGTTTGAGTACAGCAGGGCCGCTGACACCCCAGTGAGTAATTAACAAAGGCCCGCTTTGTTCTAATTTAGCTCCCGGCAATTTTATCTTAGCATTCGGAACCGAAACCCCTGCTAAATCTTTGATTCTGTTGTCAGCAATATTAAAAGTAAATAGAGAAGGAACGGGTACTTCTACAGTATTACCTAACTCTTTTGCCCATTTGAAACCCGACGGATTGCTACCTGTAGCGAGAAGGATGCGATCGCACTTAAATATTTCCCCCGATTTCAACTCAACTTCAAACGTAGGGGCGGTGGATGGTGCGTGCCCGCCCTCTTCTGCTGTTAATCTCTTTACTGAAAAAACTGCATCACCCGTGCGAATTTTTACACCTGCGTCCTCAGCGGCGCGGATCAAACAGTTAACAATTGTCTCCGAATCGTCTGTAATCGGAAACATTCGCCCGTCTGCTTCTGTTTTCAATTTCACACCGTGACTGGCGAACCAATCAACAGTATCGCGGGGTTGAAATCGAGTAAAAGCACCGCGCAGAGCTTTTCCACCTCTGGGATAATTCTGCACTAAAACACCGGGGTCAAAACAAGCATGAGTAACGTTGCAGCGTCCGCCGCCCGAAATGCGAACTTTTGCTAGAAGTTGGCGGCCTGCTTCTAATAAAGTGACGCGGGCTTGCGGGTAGGTTTTGGCACAGGTAATTGCACTAAAAAAACCCGCTGCACCCCCGCCTATGACTGTAATTTTTAGCATTCGATCGGACAAATTTTTTCTCGCTTATTCTTCTGGTTCAAAATCGGATTTTGTCACCCCGCAAGTCGGACAAACCCAATCGTCGGGGATATCTTCAAAGGCAGTACCGGGCGGTATGTCTCCGTCGGGGTCGCCTACTGCTGGATCGTAGACGTAATTGCAAGTTGTACAAACGTATTTTTGCATTTGCTTTCCCAATTTTAGATTGTCAGCGTGTAGATTATACTCGATCGCGCAACTTTATGCAATAGCATATAAATTAAGTTTTTTACAGTTCACAAATCTCAAATCTAGAATCTAGAATCTAGATTCTTCAATAGTACAAACCTCTAGAACTTCGGTTCTAGAGGCTGCATTTGATATTTTATTAGTGTACCGCGATCGGGGTACTAGACTTTTGCTAAAGGCTTAGTCCAAACGCCGCTTTCATCTTCTTCGTACTGCTTGTGAATGGCTTCCCAGGCGGTGTGTTCGGCTTGGATCGAGTCGTTGCTTTCGTCAAATGCGGCGTTGTAGGATTCCATAAAGGTTTTTTGTGCTGCTTCCGACAGGTGCGATCGCACTTCTGGAGACAAGTCAGCCGGACTGTTGCAGCGACCTTTGACGGCGCGCGGTAGCGTCATTTCGTTAACTGAAACTTCTTCGCCGCCTGCACTTTCTAGCAACAGTTGGAATTCGCCAGATTTATCTGCAGGAACTTCGGCCATCACGAGAAATTCGCCTGCTTCAACGCGAGTTTGATAGATAGTTGCTTTGTCTTCGGGCATTCCCAAAGCTACTAATGCCGAAACTAAGCCCGCACCGGCCGAACCTGCGATCGCGCCGCTAGCTGCACCCAACAATACAGCACCCAGCGGGCCTGCGGATACTACTGCACCGACAAAGGGAATAAACAGCACGCCGACGCCAGTTAGCAAACCCAAAAAAGAACCGAATAAGGAACCAAAAATCGCCCCGCTTCTGAGGCCTCCTAAAATCACATCTTTTTTAGTCAGAAAGCCGGCAATTTTAGTTTTGGACTGAAAGTTTTTGCCCATGACTGAGATGTGGTCGCGGGAGACTCCGCGATCGAGCAGCCGCCGGATTACGCCGTCTAATTGTTCTTCTTCCTTAAATACGGCTGAAACTGTGCGTTCTGCTAGATATTCCTCTGACATTGTTCCTCCTTAATGGTTTATCGATTATTTATGCTTGTTTTTAGTATAGGAGGACACTGTAGGGCGATCGCATCGACCTTGAGATAGAGGTGAGTGCGATCGGAGATAGTTTGAGACTCTATCAAAAGAGTTAAACAGGTTTGTATTTTCTGGTGCGACCGATGATTCTAGGCTTTTATTCAAATTTTATGTACTCAGCTAAAAATATCAATTGATTTATCATATCTTCGGCTGACTTAGTAGCAATCAAGTTTAAAATACCCCGCAATTGCTCGCCAATTGAGTACCGCTGTTGAACTCCCATAATAATTCCAGCATGACCGATATCTTCGGAAATAAAGGTAGTGTGCAAACGACAAAAATCTTTAGTGTTGAAACTGTATATGGCACGCCCTTGCTCTGCGGCCCATATGAGTTGTTCCTCATCTGAACAGCTAAGCTTGTTAGCGTCCGAGGTAGTTATCACGTCTACACCAGAAGTTCGCAGATCGAGTATCAGTGAGCGTTGGAGAATATCCTCATCCATGTATAAACAAATTCGGCTCACGATAGCTTACCTGCCATATATTCTGCTTCCAAACGGTCATACTCTTCGTAGTAAGCTGCTATGGACGCATCCGTTGCTTCCTTGTTCGCGTAATAGTAAGTGAGCGCTGCATAAATTTGTGCTAAAGTCAAGTGCGGTATTTCATCAATGATTTGTTGTGGAGTCATCCCGGCATTAAAATCAATAGCAATGTTTTCTACTGTAATTCTAGTTCCTGCAATTCGCGGGCGGCCGCCGCAAGTTCCCGGCGTGCTGACAATTAGCGTTCCAATATCAACGGCAGTTGTCATATTTACCTCGATTGAGTTAAGTTTAGTTTATTGTAACGCAGCTTTATTTCTACCCGATCGCACTTTCGCAACATTAACCAATGCCCTTAGCACCTTTTTTTCCTGTCGTTCATCCCATTCTAAAAACAGCTTTTCCCAGATGTCTGTGGACGGGAGATATCAACAGCCGAGAAATTGCCCTAACATTTGATGACGGGCCGCACCGGAACCACACACCTCAACTGCTAAAAGTTTTAGATAAATACGACATCAAAGCGAGTTTTTTCTGGCTGGGTTTTTGCGTTGACAGGCATCCAGAAACGGCTAAAGAAGTGTACGATAGCGGACACTGGATAGGTCTCCACGGCTACCAACATATCTCGTTTCCCAAGCTCAAAACTCACGAACTAAAACACAGTTTAGAAGACACGCAAAAAGCAATTAGCAAAGCTTGCGATTTAGACCCAAAATTAATCCGCGACGTGCGACCGCCGAACGGCATTTTTACGCCGCGAACATTAGAGTTATTGAAACAGTGGGAATATCGCCCTGTAATGTGGAGTGTTGTCCCCGAAGATTGGGTGCGACCGGGGGTGATGAAAGTGCTTAGTCGCGTCGTGCAGCAAACAGAAAACGGTTCAATTATTGTACTGCATGATGGCTTTTGCGGCGGCGAAGATGTGGCGGCTTCTGCTGATAAAATTATTCCATTGCTGTTGTATAAAGGTTACAAGTTTGTAACAATCGATCGCCTGTGGCAACAAATTTCTGCCTGATTGCGTCAGTGCGATCGCCAGCATTGCAATCGCCAAGGTTTAAAATTCCTTCGCTTGGACTTGCAATCACTGCACGGCTGTGAATGCAGAAATCCTGAGTATGTTAACAGAAACAGGGTAGAATACCTGATATTGTATAAGATTTGCTTCGGTTTCGATCGCAAAGAAAGCAAATAGAGGAGGCTGTGGTATGGTTCGATCGCACAAACGTCAAGCTGTCATCGCTTTAGTGGTAGCCCTGGGCATAATCATCGGGAATTTAGTCTTTCCAGGCCTGAATGTAGCGCCAGCATTGGCAGAAGCCAAATTTAAAGATGTTAAAGACCATTGGGCCCAAGCCTGTATAGAAGAATTAGCCGAGAAAAAAATCATTAGTGGCTACTACGAAGACGGCACTTTTCGCCCGAACCGCCCAGTCAGTCGCGCTGAATTTGCGGCGATGCTGCGCAGAGCTTTTCCTGATGCAAAAACCGTCCGCAATCCGATCGACTTTGCAGATATTCCCACGAATTACTGGGGTTATAAAGCAATTCGAGAAGCTTATCAAACGGGTTTTATGTCCGGTTCCAGTGGTAGTATTTTTAACGCGACTTTGAACATTCCCCGCTGGCAGGTTTTGGTAGCCTTAAGCAGCGGCTTGAAATATACGCCTACTGGTTCAGCGCCTGAGATTTTGGATGCGACTTTTGAAGATGCGCGAGACATTCCCGAATTGGCGAGAAATGCGATCGCCGCCGCAGCAGAAAAACAACTTGTGGTCAATTATCCCGCCGTCAAACAGCTTGAACCTACGCGCAATGCAACACGCGCCGAAGTAGCAACTTTTCTGTGTCAGGCGATCGCCAAACCAGGCCAAACAGCCTTAGTTCCCTCACAATACATCGCGCAAGTTCCGCCGAATATCGGCCCGCCGCGCACCACAGAAATCTCGGAGTCGGGTAAAGTTCGGGCGGAAGTGTCTTTCGTGAAAGAAGCAGAAAATGCTAAAAATATCCGCATTAAAATCATCCGCAACGGTCAAATTTTATTAGAAGAATCAGTGCTAATTCCGACTCGTTCTCTAGTAGACAATCCCGACAAAAAAGCCAGCGACGAAGTATCGGAAGGGCGTTTGTTATCCGTGCGAATCCGCGATTTGGACGGTGACAAGGAACCGGAAGTTCTGGCAGATTTAGTCTCAATCAAAAGTGGCGTCCGCTGCTGCAATTATTCGTTTATTTACCGCTACGACTCAGCGGCGAAGAAATACACTCATATCAAGCATTTCTGGGGCAATGTGAGTTACGAAATTGTCGATTTTGGCAAAAATGATATCCCGGAGTTCAAGAGTCAAGACGGGCGATTTGCCGAGGCTTTTACAAATTATGCGGATTCTCGCTTACCGCTGCAAATTTGGCAGTACCGCCCAGGTAAAATGGAAGATGTTACTAAGCAGTATCCGGTGGAAGTATACACGAATTCTGCTGAGCTTTGGCTGGAATCTCGGAAGCGCTTAAGCGAAGATGGAGATGTGAAAGGCGTGTTGGCGGCCTTCATGGCGAGCAAGTATGTCGCGGGCCAGGAGGCGGAAGGTTGGCAATTATTGGACAAGGTTTATCAAGGGCGCGATCGCACTCAATTCTTTGGGAAGTTGCGCGAGTTTTTGGTGAGCACGGGTTATGCTAGTAAGTAGGTAGCGATTCCATAAATTTCCCTGAAAAAGGGGGAGTTTGAAATCGGAATGCAGACATTACGGCGTTAATTAGGTTGTGGTAAGCTGAGGGAGAATTGGGATTTTGGGCGATCGCTTTTTCATAAAGGGCGATCGCAGGAATGCAATTTTTCCTCATCCTTGAGCGGATCTCTAAGCATATCTCCAAAAGTGCGATCGGTCAAACTCATATCGAATGTCAACTGTTTTCCTGCCATGAACACATTAATCTTATTTGTTAGTAAAATTACTGGCAAATTGTGAATAAATACCCAAACCTGTTGCTGTTTTAGATCCTGAGCTAAAATAAATATAAAATATCCCACATAAAAATACTGAAAATGGTATATCCGCCTGCACCTTGGCACCTGCAAGGTTATGCTGTTCAGACTTTGCAATTGGTAGATGTGGCACGAGTGCGCCCCTTGGTTCCCTCTGAGTTAGAAATTGTCTCTTTATTGCCAGGAAAAACGCTAGGCGGCATTTATATATCCTCCTACGGGTTGGGTTCCGTGATGGAGTACAATGAGTTAATTGTCGTAAGCGCGATCGCCAGTTATGCAGGAAAATGGGGCGCTTGGATTTCCCACATCTACGTAGACAACCCTAACTCAGTAGCTGGCGGGCGCGAAATTTGGAAACTTCCTAAAGAATTAGCTCAATTTAGTTGGGAAGGCAGCGATTCAGTAAAGGCATCACCGTTAGGCTACCGCGTTACAGTTAGCCAAGGAAATCTTCAACTGTGCAGTCTCAATTACAGCCAGCAAAGTTTAGCCTTACCGATACCTTTTAGCGGCAATGTTTTTAGCGCTGGCCGCAGCAATTTGCTAATGTTTAAAGGAGAATTTCAGTCTCGCATCGGCTCGATCAAAGGCGAAGTAGAAATACCTGAAGAGAGTCATTTTGCTAATTTAAACTTAGGTCAGCCATTGCTCACAGTTGGCTGCGAAGATATGCGTTTAATTGCAGGTGCGCCACAAATTGTCGGGAACAGAGCCGCTGAATTCAGTTATTAGCTGGAATCGGTAGGTGGGCATTGCCCACCTTACTTTACTCAAATTAAATGCCAGCGCCCGGAGCGGCTTGGGCACCCATTTCTAAAACTGTACCGCGCAGGAAATCAATTTGCTTTTGAAAGTCCATGCCCTGAAGCTTTGCTAATAAAGCTTTTCCGGCTTCGGGAAGTTGATAGTCTGGAGGCACGGGAATAATCGTTCCTTCGTCCATTCCTACTGCCAGGAAATACCAAAAAGCCAACTTGGTTTCGGGACTCATCGAGCCGTACATCCGGCTGATTTCTGTATTGGCTTTTGAGGCAATGTCGCGCATTACTTGCAGTTGTGCTTCGTGGGGTAGCGGCTTGACTTGCTCGAACAAACCCTGAGCGATTTCGGAACCGGAAGCACCGGGAGCCGCTGGGGTTATTGACTTGCCCAGCTCGGTATAAACAAACCACAGCAAACCTAATTGGTCGTCTACACTCAAGCTTTGAACATCAGCTTTTCCTTGGTCGTAAGCGCCGGCAGTAGTAAATGTCATTGAAGCCTCCAGAATAATATGTATTGCTCAGTTTTCTTATTGCGAAAACTTTTTTTTGCTACTTAATGAAACTTAGCGAATAAATGGTCAGGCTAGAATCTTGCTGAAGGTAGAGATGATCCCGACAGTAATTCGTGGTGAATGCTAGAAAGGTGCTAGCAAATTTACAACTAAAGGATGATGCGATATGTCTCACGTTAATTAATTAGAGATCGCATTGGTTCGTCGTGAGGACTTCAGTCCTTCTTAATTTTTGCGGACTGAAGTCCTCACTACAAACCTTGTTTTGCTGTGGGAACGGACATCACAGGATGCCCAAGAAAATAGGCTGGCATACAGCCAGCCTAGAATCAGGAGAACTTTAATTGAAACTTGTGGAAATTCTAGCTAAACAAACCGGAAATACCGCCGACTGCTATTGCTCCAGCCAAAGCCGAAACCACCACAGAAGTTAGAGCCGTACCGAACAGCCACCAAGCAGCAGTTGCGGCGGCTTCCCGCGCATCTTCTGCTTGCTGCTTGGTCTTGTTCTTGATCTCTTTGATGCGTTTTTTGGCTTCTGTTTGCAGGCGTTCCGATCGCAATATAACGCTGTCCCGGGCTCCTTCCATTTGGTCAACAATTCGGTGAGCGTCTGTCTCGGAAATGTCGGAACGAGAACTCAGCAGCGCTACTAAAGTACCGCGATCGAATTCACCCAAACGCTGCTTAATCGCGTCAAATCCCGCCTGCGGATCGTCAAATACTTTGCGGAAGTCCCGCTTGATTCCTTCGTAGTTGAGTTCGGGTCGATCGAGCGAATTGAGGTAATCCCGGATTTTCCCAAAGATACCGTCAATTGTTGACTGGAACTTGTCCTGCACCATTTGAATTTGTTCGACAAACTCGTTGCGCACAGATTCAATGCGATCGGCAATTTTGTTAGCTTCCTCTTGGGAAATGTCTTCCCGCTGCGATAACAAGGCTACCAACGTACCGCGATCGAAGTGCTTCAGGCGATCGCCCAAACTTTGCATCCCCGTTCCCGGTTCGCTAAACAGCAACTGCAAATCGCGCTTGATACCATCTGGATTGAGCTCTTCCTTGTCGGTATTCCGCAGGTAATTTTCCAAACTTCCTTGGAAATCCTTGACAGTTTTTTGAGCGCGAGATGCCAAGCGGCGCGGCGATTTCACGATGCTGCGAATCGAATCTTGCACGCGATCGATCGTCCGATTGATTTGTTCTTCGCTCAAATCTTCCCGCTGCGAAAGCAACTTGACCAAGGTTTCGCGATCGACCTGAGACAGTCTTTCTCGCAGCGCCAAGGCACCTTCTTTCGGATTTTCAAACAATTTGGTCAAATCCCGATTGATGCCTTCTGGATCGAGTTCTTCCAGGTTTGTATTGCGCAGGTATTCGCCAATCTTTCCAGTAACTTCCTCGTACTGTTCCTTGGCTTTATCTGCAACAATTTGCGGTGCGTGGATGATATTGTCGCGCACTGATTCGATTTTGTCGATCGCCCCATTTACCTGTTCTTCGCTGAGGTCTTGGCGCTGCGACAGCAACTGCACCAGCGTATCGCGATCGAATTGAGACAAGCGTTCAGTCAGCGCTTTCAAGCCAGCTTGCGGGTCGCTTAACAGGGTTTGAAACTCGCGCTCAATGGCTTCAGGATTGAGTTCTTCCTGATTAGTATTGCGGAGATACTCTTCTACCTTTTGCCGCACTTCTTGCGCTTTCGATTTCGCTTGCTCTTGCAATTCTTGAGCTTTGGAAATTACGCGATCGCGCGAACTTTCCAGGCGTCCGATTAACTGATCCGCTTCCTCGGGGCTGAAATCCTCGCGCTGGCCGAGCAATTGCACCAAAGTATCGCGGTCAAACTGACCCAGGCGATCGCGCAAAGCCTCAAAACCAGAATCGCGATCGTCCAACAGCGCTTGGAAGTCCTTCTCGATACCTTCAGGATTCAATTCTTCCTTACCAGTCGATCGCAAATAATTTTCAATCCGGCTGCGCAAATCCTGAGACTGTTCCTCACCAGCAGCAGCTTGCACAATTTCCAGAACTTCTTGGCGCACGCTTTCAAGCTGTTCGGCAATTTCCTTCGCCTGTTCCTGACTGAACCCCTCGCGGCGGCCCAAAATCCCTGCAAAATACTCGGGATTAAACTGCTCTAACTGGCGCAAAACTGCCCCCGGAGAAGCTTCCGCGTCGTAAATAACATCCCTAAATTCCTGCTTGATAGTTTCTCGGTTGAGATGCCAAGGTTGAGCATTCAGCAAATAATTTTCCACATCAGCCTTAGCGGTATTGAAAGGCAGCGCAGGCACTTTGTCGCCCACCTTAGAAGCCAAAGATTTAGCTGTTTCCTTCCCTTTTTCAGTCAATTGCTGCAACTGACCAGAGATTTTTTCCACATCCAAATCAGACAAATCAGTCCGCGACAAAACAGTGCCGACAAGAGCTTCCACACCCATCTGCATCGCCCGCTTCATCCCGCTGCTGCTGGATTCTGATTTGTTTCCCCGAGTTTCCAGAATTTGAGACAACTTCGCGTTGAGTTCGTCAGACTTCAGCAAATCGGGAGCCGCAAACTTCAGAAAATCAACCAATTCTAAATTCGGGTCTTTCTTGTCTTGCTGCTTGCCGAAAGTTTGCTTCCAAACGCCTTCGAGTTGGTCAGCAACTTGAGTAATTTCTTCCTTAGAAAAATCACTGCGGCTGCTAATTAAATCAACAAAAGTCTGGCGATTAACATTCTTCAGAACATCGCTTCCCGCAAGAGATTTGATATCTGTATCGCCCAACAACTTTTCAAATTGACCGCGAATTTCCTTAACATCCAGCTTCGGTAACTGCAAAGCACCGACATAATCTTGGATGGTTTCGCGAATGCTATCCGGGTCTACAGCCGAGCCCAACTCGCGGCGGACAGCAGCCACAGACGCCTCTACAGTGTTGACCATTTGGTCGCTGGCCATCTTGCCGCCGATCGCGGAACCAGCAGTACCCATGACGCCTTGAATGCCTGAAAAAGCAGTTTTGATCAAGGAACCAATCATCGAACCGACGGCGCTAGAACCGAGCCATACCAGCGTTAAAAAGTACGCCGACCAAATGACCACACCAATAATTGCCGCTCCGTCTACCGAGGCAATTGAAGTTAGTTTGACTGCCAGAAAACAAGCTAAGAATAAAGCTAGGTTAACTGTGACTAAAATCCAACCGCCGACTAAGCCTTCGATCTTACGAACTTTCTTGCCCAAAGTTTCGGACTCATCATCATCGTCAGTGTCGGGTAAAGCCTCATCCCAGTTGGAGATTTTGGCAGCGATCGAGAAATTTGTTAACAGGAATTGGAAGCCAAAAGCCATGATGACTCCGGCGATTAATGCCACGAAAAACTGAGGACTCAGAAACATCAGCCCTCCGAGATCGGGGTGGTCAAACGGGACATCTATTTCTATTGGCATTTGAGCAATATTGAATTTGGGACTGTACAGCGACATTAATAACTCGCTTTCAAACATAAATTACCTCCTAAAGTTTGATGCCGAATTAGGCATATTGAAATTAGCCCCTAACTTTCAAGTAGGGGAGTTGAGACTTTTTAGATGGTGGTTTGTTTCGTCAGGCTTTATCTTACAGAAGCCTTGATTCGTGCAAGCCGGATGAGTAGTAAATCAGTTCTCTAGTTATGTCATCCTTACTGCTGATTATGGCTCTGGAAGCTGAAAAATAAATCCCTCTAAAGTCAGAAATCAGCTTTTTTGTGAGTGATAGCAGCAGAGTTCGCCCAAAAAAGGCAAGTTTGAGGCGGGGGGCGATCGCGCTACCAATTATTATCAATAGAAATCTCCCAAAACTTGTGGTGCAGGCATCTTGCCTGCGATTGACAGCCTTTTCACATCGATGTCTGATATTAGTAAAGTGTGATGTGGCGCACCATACATATAGTAGAGTGCGCTATTGAGTTAGGATTCCGTTTGATTTTCCGGCAGAAAACGAGCTAGTAATTCAGTGCGATCGAGCTGCATGATAATTCGCGTGATTTCGAGGGCTTCTAGTAGAATCAAAGGCTCGATTATTTGGGTTAATTCTTCATCAATTTCGCCAAATTTCACTTGTAGTAGACTCTCAACCATCAGGCGTTTAGTGCGCTGAACTTGCTCCATACCTTGCTGAATACCGCGCTGAATACCTTGCTGAATACCTTGCTGCATACCTTCCTGGATACCTCGCTGGAGACCTTCTTGAATACCTTCCTGGATACCTTCCTGGATACCTCGCTGGATACCTTGCTGGATACCTTGCTGAGTTGCATCTTCAAGTCGTTGCAAATAGAGGGGTGACAGTTCCATAATTAACTCCCGATCTTCTCGATCTATGTCTTGGCGGACTTCTAAAATCGTTCGCAAGTTGTACAACAATTCTAACGCGCTCAACCGAAAGAAATTATCAGAGGGTAATTCTCTCAATTCAGCAATAGCTTGCTTTTGGACGTTTCCCTTCCCCAAAACCCTCAGCCACAGCGTTTCGGGAGTGCGGGGGAGTTGGTGAATCGCAATGATTGCTGCTTTCAGAGATGGACTCAGAAAATAAACTCCACTTACCCAATTTTCTGGTTCGGGAATCGCCCCAAATCCAGCTAGCATCGCGTCGGAAACCGTCGGCGACAGTATCCAAAGTTGGGGCAAGTCTGCCTCTACAATCCGGATATTTTCTCTGGCTGCGATGCGTTCATATTCGGCGTGGACATCAAAGAGTTTACCCAGACAACTGCGAATTTCTCCGGTTTGTACTGGACTGCGGAATGGTTCAATTACAGCGGGTTTTGCTGCAATTTGACCCAGAATGCCGAGGGCTGTTGGTTCTACATCAGGTTCCGCTTTCGGAGCAAAGAAAACGTCAATCTGCCTCACTTCTCCAGCAATGTCGCGGCTGGTTTCGACATTACCGAGAGGGGTTAATAGTTCTTTGAGATATTGTTTTGCGAATTGGTCGTGAATGAATCTGGTCATGAGAATTATCAGCTATAAACTGTTTAAAAACCTCACCATCAACCAATACCGTTCAGTTAAAACCGTCTTGGAGTCAAAACGATGGGAAAAATAGACTCTGCGTTGGCGAAGCCTGCCCGAAGGGCTTATGCTTCGTTCCTCGCAATGACAAGCCTAACTGAACCGTATTGCGCTATCAACTGTCCACTGTCAACTGTCCACTGTCAAATGTTTGCAGCATTTACCCTCACAGTTGCGCCGGCTGCGAATACAGCCGTACTCCTCAAAACGTTGACTGTGTTTGCGCACAGTAGGATAGGCTAGCAAATGTAAATGAATTCCGATTAGTTTGTACAGCAATCTACCAGCGGCATGAGCAATATCCCAAACCTCACTCAAGTTAGGTTCTCGAACAAATTCTCCTATTTCATCTTTTAAGGCAATCCACTGAGATTGCAGAGTAGGATGGTGACAATTATCAAATGCTGTCATACCTTTTTGGTAATTTTCCCAAATTTTATTCATATATTTAATCAAATCTGGCTCACCTCTGATAATATCAGAAGTTAATCTGAGATTACAATCATCCGGTATTTTAAGGAAATCAGCCAATGCGACTCTCTCAAATGCTTTTCGTCACCCTGCGGGAAGATCCCGCAGAAGCAGAAATTCCCAGCCACAAATTATTACTCCGTGCTGGGTACATCCGGCGCATCGGTAGTGGCATTTACGCTTATCTTCCTTTGATGTGGCGAGTTCTCAAAAAAGTCTCTCAAATTGTGCGCGAAGAAATGGACGCTACCGGCGCTCAAGAATGTCTCCTCCCGCAACTGCAACCGGCCGATTTGTGGCGGGAATCTGGCCGCTGGGATACCTACACTCAAGCTGAAGGTATCATGTTTGCTATGACTGATAGGCAGCAGCGAGAAGTTGGACTGGGCCCGACTCACGAAGAGGTAATTACTACAATTGCTAAAGATATGATTCATTCTTATCGGCAATTACCCGTACATCTCTATCAAATTCAAAATAAGTTTCGTGATGAAATCCGCCCGCGTTTCGGGTTGATGCGCGGTCGCGAATTTATCATGAAAGATGGCTATTCTTTTCACACTAGCGAAGAAAGCCTGAAAAAGACTTATCAGGATATGGCTCAAGCTTACAGTAATATGCTGCGCCGATCGGGCTTGGAATTCCGAGCGGTAGATGCTGATTCTGGTGCGATTGGTGGCTCTGGTTCTCAAGAGTTTATGGTGCTGGCAGAAGCGGGGGAGGATGAAGTTCTCTATACTGAAGATGGTCAGTATGCTGCTAATGTGGAGAAGGCTGTGTCGATGCCGGCTGATCCGGAACCTTCGCCTTTTGCAAGTTTTGAAAAGCGGGAAACGCCCGGAACTGAAACGATTAATAAACTTTGCAAGTTTTTGAAATGTTCTCCGACGCAAATTGTCAAAAATGTGCTTTATCAGGCTGTTTATGATAATGGCACGACTGTCTTGGTACTGGTAAGCATTCGCGGCGACCAAGATGTGAATCAGGTCAAGTTGTTGAATGAATTGACTAAGTTGGCGGGAAATTATCAAGCTAAAACTGTTTTATTTTTGACTGTTCCTGATGGGGAAGCTCAGCAAAAATGGGCGGCTAAATCTTTGCCTCTTGGTTATATGGGGCCGGATGTTGCTGATGATTATATCGCTGGGAGTAAGGAAGTAAATTCTAAGTTTTTGCGTTTGGTCGATCGCACCGCAGTTGACCTGACAAACTTTGTCACTGGTTCTAACGAGTCAGGATACCACGTGGTCGGCGCCAATTGGAATCGAGAATTTCCCCTACCAGCAATGGTTGTGGGCGTCAGAACTGCTAAGGGGGGCGATCGGGCGGTGCACAATCCCGAACAAACTTTGCAAACCGCCCGAGGCATCGAAGTCGGCCACATCTTCCAATTAGGCACCAAATACTCGCAAGCAATGGGCGCCACCTACACCAGCGAACAAGGCGAAGAAATGCCGTTTATCATGGGCTGCTACGGCGTCGGCGTGTCGCGGCTGGCTCAATCTGCCGTAGAACAATCCTACGATAAAGACGGAATAATCTGGCCAATGGCGATCG
>JAYUGZ010000138.1:0-14298 GCA_043767465.1 Cyanobacteriota bacterium | reverse complement strand
GCCGATCGCGCGCAGCAGCAGCGGCCCGTTCTTCCTCAACTCCGATCGCTGCGGCAATAATTCCGATCAGCTTGCAGTCGGCTTCTGTGGGCGCGATCGACTCAGTGTAGAGAACGCACATTGCACCGACGTAAGTGTCGCCGAGTCGCACTGCTTGTCCCAGATAGCTTTGCAGTTGGTAGCGGATGACAGCGGGATCGATTTGGCCGTAGATAGTGTTCTGCAAGTCACGAATGACTACAGCCCGATCGCTGGCTTGGTGGCAGACATCGGTGCAGACGTGGTTCTCGGCGCGATCGACCTCCGGGTAATCCGGCGGCGTTTGCCAAGTTGCGATCGCGCGCAGCAGCCCGCCACCGACGTGACTGTAGATGGCGCAGCTTCCGCCCAAAAGCTCACCGGCCAAGGATGTCAGACGCTGGATGTTGTCGGCGGCGTCGGTGGTGAATCCCAAAAAGCACTCGTTGATTTTGCTGAGGCGGTATTCTGCTTGCCGGCGCGCCGTCATGTCGCGGGAGTTGACCACAATTCCGCTCACAGCGGGGTCTGCTAGCAGGTTGATGCCGACTGCTTCGAGGAAACACCAAGAACCGTCAGCGCGCTGGAACCGACCTTCTAGGGCGATCGGATCTGCGGGATTTGCGATCAGTTTTTCGCAGTCGGAGATCACCGAGGGCAGGTCGTCAGGGTGGATGAAATCGAGGGCATTTTGACCGATCAGTTCCTCTGGTTCGTAGCTCAAAACTGTTTCTACAGAAGGGCTTTCGTAAACAATGCGGCCGCTGGCTTCGAGAATAGTAATGATGTCGGAACTGTTGAGAATTAGCGATCGCCACTTCGCCTCATTTTGCAGTAAAGCTGACTGGGCTTGTTTGCGATCGGCGATTTCGGCGACGCTTCCTTCGTAGTAAAGGAGTTCGCCACCTTCGCCGCGGACTTCGCGCACGTTTTCCGAGATCCAGGTAGTGCTGCCGTCTTTGCGGAACACGCAGGACTCAAACTCTTTCAGGGAGCTATTTTTGCTGATTTCGGCGATCAAGTCAGCGCCGCGGGTGCGATCGGCGTACAGGTTTTTTGCCGAACATTTTGCGATCAGTTCTGACGGAGAATCGTAGCCGTAGATGCGGGCGAGTGCTGGGTTAGCGCTGAGGTAACGCCCGTCTGGGGCGGTTTGAAATATGCCTTCGGTGGCGTTTTCAAAGATGCTGCGGTATTTGGCTTCGGCTTGTTTGAGGGCGAATTCTGCTTGCTTGCGATCGGTGATATCAGATTGGACGCCGATGAAGTGGGTGACAGTCCCGCTGCTGTCGCGTACCGGCGAGATGGTGAGTTCGTTCCAGAAGGGGGTGCCGTCTTTGCGATAGTTTTTTAGAACTACTTTGCAGTCGTGTTGTTCTTGCAGGGCTACGCGGATTTGAGTGACGGCTGTGCGATCGGTATCTGGGCCTTGCAAAAAGCGGCAGTTCCGCCCAATTATTTCGCTGCGATCGTAGCCTGTAATCTGCTCCAAGGCTGGGTTACAGTAGACTATGGGCTTGTCCGGCAGCGTCGCGTCTGCGATCACAATGCCGTTGCTGGTAGCTGCCAGAGCGCGATCGTACAGCCTCCATACTTCTTCTATTAAATTCGGTGGATTGCCGCCGGTACGAGTCGGCGATAGGTTTTCAGAAGGAATGTTTAGATCGATCTGCATGAGTTTTTATAGATTTAGTTTGTTGTCGATCGCGACTGGCAGCATACTTTGCAAGTTTAACAAAATTTTCCTGTTTTCCGAAGGCAGAAGTGAGACGGCGATTCTGCTGAATTTTGGCACTAAATTATACCCAGAAAAAATCTGGTATCCCTCGTTTTTCTTGGCTGCTGCCTTGTGCCTTGTGTCTGGCACCTTCAAAGGACTGTTATTTGTTAATTTATAATAGTTATTGCCGCGCGCTATCTATCTCTGGTATGGTTTACTTGGCAGAAACCCCGCAATTAATTTTTAAATCCAACCCCAAAAATAGAGCGTCCGGATCTATTGAAATATTTTTTGTTAAATACTTTTTGTTTAAATGATGCAAACTATGCCAAAAAAAACCGAGTCAAGATTAATTTTGAACGATCGCAGCCAGTTCTGAAATAGCGTCGATCGCAAAAGTCGGTTCGAGGGCGAGACACTCAGTGCGATCGCCATATCCGTAAGCCGCCCAACAAACATCTATCCCAGCATTTTTAGCAAACAGCAAATCCACCGCTGAATCGCCAACCATTAAAACTTGACTGTTATCCAATTCCGGGAACAGCGGTTTAATAATCGAGTAAAAAACACTCGGATTTGGTTTCTGAATAATTTGTCCATTGTCACCTAAAATCAAATCAAAAAAACCGTTAATTCTCAACTTTTCCAGGAACAAATTAACAAAACTCACGTGTTTGTTGCTAAAAACTCCCAGGCTCAATCCAGACTTGCTAGCCAACCGCAAAAACTCCTTTGTTCCGGGAAATAAATCTAGCTGATTTTCACCTTCTGTCCGATAATAAGAGCGGTAAGTTTCAACCCATTCGGGAATTGCACTTTCCTCGATCGCCGGATGGAGGATTTTGAAACTATTTGGTAAATTGATGCCGATCGTACCTCGAATTGTATCGGCATCAGGCGCGGCAATATTGAAACTTTCAAAAGTTTTGGTAATGCAAGCTACAATAGCTTTGTGAGTAATTGCCAAAGTGCCGTCGAAGTCGAAAATAATTAACTTGTACTGACTCATATTCTTGAAAAGTTCCTAGAGAGCAACATGAGACTAACCATGATATAATAGCACTGTCAATCTCGAACTGACCAATAACTAATTATAGCGGTTCTCAATTAAGTGATCCGTCTTCGCAAGCAATTACCTTTTTCGCAATTACCAATTTCCGACTTTTAGTGAATGCCAGATAATCTTTCAACATTCAAGAGGTCAAGATGAATGTCACCGAAAAACCAGAATTTTTAGCAACAGACTTTCCCGATCACACTCAATTACCAGACTCCGACGGTACTTTTGTAAAAAATTTTCAAGAACACCCTCAAAGCATCCTATTAACAACATCAATTCGACCGATTCTAGACCAAGTTCATCCCGACGGACAATACTGCATCGGTCAAGATTCCGGTATTTATTGGCGAGTAGCGCAACCCCCGGAACCGCCAGAAAGAGGCGCGGAAGCACCAGATTGGTTTTACGTGCCCGACGTGCCGCCAACTCTTGACGGAAATCTGCGCCGCTCGTATGTGATGTGGCGGGAATTAATGCCACCTCTGATTGTACTAGAATTTGTGTCGGGAGATGGCAGTGAAGAAAGAGATAGAACTCCCCGAAAAGGCAAATTTTGGATTTACGAACGGATAATTAGACCTGCTTTTTACGCGATTTATGAAGTCCAAAAAGCTCAAGTAGAAGTCTATCATTTAATCGAAGACCGTTTCGAGTTAGCCACACCCAATAATCGCGGACATTACCCGATCGCCCAAATAAAAGTAGAATTAGGCATTTGGCAAGGAGTTTATCAGGGCGTAGAACTGCCTTGGCTGCGCTGGTGGAATGACTTGGGGACTTTGCTGCCGGCGGCGGAGGAACTGGCAGAACAAGAACGACAAAGGCGCATAGAAGCTGAGTTGCGAATACAAGCTTTGGAAGCGCGTTTGCGAGAGTTAGAAGGCAGCTAATAGGTAGCCAGAAACCGGGTTTTTCAACCAAAATATTCGCTTAAAATCCTCAATATCCCAAAAACCCGGTTTCTTTGGACTTACGCACCCGCGGCCAGAAACCGGGTTTTTCAACCAAAATATTCGCCCAAAACCATCAACCTCGTAAAAAACCCGGTTTCTTGATTGGGAGTGCGATCGCGAACTACTGCTATAAAAAGCCCGATCGACAATCAACTTCCTGAGAAACAAGATAAACATCGATGATAATCCAGAATTTGCGTATATTAATGGGTTAAGTAAAGTATTGCATCACTTTTGTGTAAAGTCCTATGGCACTAATTGTTCAAAAATTTGGCGGAACATCGGTTGGTACAGTCGATCGCATTCTAGAAGTAGCGCGACGAGTAGTCAAAACAGTACAGTTGGGAAACTCCCTCGTCGTCGTACTTTCAGCAATGGGGAAAACCACCGACGGTTTAGTGAAACTCGCTAAAGAAATTTCCCCAAATCCCAACAAACGGGAAATGGATATGTTGCTGTCCACTGGGGAACAAGTATCGATCGCACTTTTGAGCATGGCATTGCAAGAAATGGGACAGCCCGCAATTTCCCTCACCGGAGCCCAAGTCGGGATTGTCACGGAAGCCGCCCACACCCGCGCCCGGATTTTGCGAATCGATCCAACACGCCTGGAAACCCAGTTAAATAGCGGAAAAGTCGTCGTCGTTGCCGGTTTCCAAGGCATCGCCGACGCCGGAGAATTGGAAATTACCACCTTGGGGCGAGGCGGTTCCGACACCACAGCAGTAGCCCTCGCCGCAGCCTTACGCGCCGACAGATGCGAAATTTATACCGACGTGCCCGGAATTCTGACTACAGATCCGCGCTTGGTAGCCGACGCGCAACTGATGGATGAGATCACCTGCGACGAAATGCTGGAATTGGCAAGTTTGGGCGCAAAAGTCCTGCATCCGCGCGCGGTAGAAATTGCCAAGAATTACGGCGTGCCGCTGATAGTGCTTTCTAGCTGGAGTGACGCAGCCGGTACGCGGGTAGTGTCTCCCCCTCCGCAACCCCGGCCTTTGGAGGGCTTGGAGCTCGCAAAAGCGGTCGATGCGGTGGAATTTGACTTGGATCAGGCGGGGGTGTCGCTGTTGCGTTTGCCCGATCGCCCGGGAGTAGCAGCGCGGTTGTTTGGGGCGATCGCGCAGCAACACCTCGATGTAGACTTAATTATCCAGTCAATTCACGAAGGAAATACGAACGATATCGCCTTCACAGTCAGGCGAAATTCGCTCAATCAAGCTGTCGCGGTTGCAGATGCAATTGTCCCCGCCCTGGGTAAGAATTCTCGCCCAGAATTGGGGGAACCAGAAGTGAAAGCAGAGGAAAGACCCATAGCTAAAGTTAGCATTGCGGGTGCAGGAATGATCGGGCGGCCGAGGGTAGCAGCCGAGATGTTTAAGACTTTGGCGGATGCGGGAATTAACATTCAGATGATTTCCACTTCCGAGGTCAAAGTTAGTTGTACGATTGATGCTGCGGAGTGCGATCGGGCAGTTGCCGAACTTTGCAAAGCATTTGATGTCGCCAACTCCCCTGTCGGGCTGCATTCCTCATCCAACAAACCGCCCGCAGTGCGCGCTGTAGCGTTGGATCTCAATCAAGCACGTCTGGCAATTCGCCAATTACCCGATCGACCCGGAGTAGCAGCAAAACTGTTCGGACTGTTAGCCGAAGAAAATATCAGCGTAGATACAATCATTCAATCGCAACGGTGTCACAATATCGACGGCATCTTAACACGCGACATAGCATTTACCGTAGCACAAATAGACGCCGCCGCAGCAAAAACAGTCCTAGAAAAATCAGCAGTTGAATTCGGCTGGGGCGAAGTAGCAGTCGATACAGAAATCGCTAAAGTTAGCGTAGTTGGTTCCGGGATGGTAGCGCATCCGGGAGTAGCGGCGAAGATGTTTGAAGCGCTTTCGCAGCACAAAATCAACATTCAAATGATTGCAACTTCCGAGATTAAGATTAGCTGCGTTGTCGATGAGGCCCAAGGTGTCACAGCCTTGAAAGCAATTCACGCCGCCTTTGAGCTTTCGGGAAGTGAAAGAATCCAAGTTCCAGCTTAAGACTTGTTCGCTTAATTAGTCCTGGATGTGCGGATCGTCAGAAACCGGGTTTTTTACGAAAATTCTTCGGAATAACCCGTAGATTGGATGAAAAACCTGGTTTCTGTGGTCGTCCGTGCGTCCGCGATCGTTAATATCCTGTCCTAATCAGCCTGTGTTAAGATGAAATTGGCGATCGGCATTGAGGAACTTACATCTTATGACTGTAGCTAACCAACAGATTACTGATAGCAGTAGCATTAAGGGATTATCAAACTTCCGGGTAACAGTTGAACGTATTCTGGAACTTTTAGATTTAGAAGAAGAAGACGAATATGGAATTTTGAGGCCGACTGAGTACGCTTTTAAGACAGCGATGAAATTGATTGTAGAAGCCTATGATGTTTTGGGTGATAGTTTCCCTAAAGCATCGGCTGGTACAGACGAGGCAGGTAGTATTACACTAAATTGGAAAAGCTTAGAACCCGATCGCACAGTCCGCCTATTTTGTCCATCTAATGCCGATGGTCAAGCTTACATTTATCATTATAAGAATCAGGAATACAAATCGGAAGATATCATTTCCGCATCAACCTTAGTGGATTGGCTGGAGTGGTTTAACAAGGTATGACTGATACATTTTATCGGAGTGAATCAGAGTTATAAAAATCACCTTTTCATACTATAGCAACATCTACTCAACACCCAGTTTTTCAATTAATTCATTCCACTTGATCTTGTGAATAGGCTGCAATTCTGTATCCATACTGACCAGATTAGAGTAATTATTAACAAAAACCTCTAAGGAAATCAATCTTAAGTAATATTGAATCGTAGGAATTACTCCATTAATTATTATTTGACAGCCATGCTCTTCTCTAACTTGAGATATTATGTTATTTATTTCCTGAATTTCAGAAATTTTAATATTTTTACACGAGAGTATATAGTATCTTTTCGGATTAAACCTGATAATTTTTTCATAAGCTATTCGCACAATTGTTAAGTCAATTTCCCGATCAAGCTTTACTTCAATAGCTTCACAGATTTGCCCTTGTTCGTCAAATATTTCTATGTCGCCTGAACTTCTTGAAGTCAAGTCAGATGCTGTGTGACTGCCTAAAGGTGCTAAAGTACACTTTTCATATCTTTTCACTTCATCCAAGAGAGACTTGTACGTTGCATAGATAGCCAGAACCGGCAACTTTGAGCCACCGCGAACTTTATATTTAGTAGAAAAATGCTCCTCCAGACAAGAAACTATACTCAGTATGTTCAGAGTGTCAGGATTAACTAATTTGGCTACATTTACAATATTTTTAGCTTGTACTTCAATCACTTTATTCAATATCAACCGCAGCACATTATCTGCCTGTTCAGGTCTGCTTTGAACATAATCAATTATAGTTAAAAATGCTTTTTTTACTGCCTTATTGCTGATTTTGCCCTGGTAGTCTAAATTGTACGGGTACGGTTGTTCTAAAGACCTGGTGAGCCAACCGCTTTCAGCCATAGATGGAAGTCCCAGTTCTTTTAATGTAGGTGTAATAGATAGAGTGTCAATAGTTCTTCCCGAAAAACCACCCGGCATACTACTCTGATGTTTTCTGATGTCCTGTTCAGAGAATAAAGACTTGTGAGTTAAAAGAGTTATCAAAACGGTGTATACTCCCTTTTGTTTGTATGCTTGTTCACCAATCAGTAAAATATATTCAAGGCATTGTTGAGGAATATCCTTGATATCAGCAATTGAAAAGGACAAGCTGTATATATTCTTCAGTTTTTCTTTGTGGTTCATTGGGTTCATTTGACAATAAATTTTGACTTAATATTTCTTTCGCGATCGCCTCCACCACGGGCACGCAAACCGAATTCCCAATTTGCTTGTAACTTTCCCCCGCACTCGGATAACTTTTGAAATCTTCAGGAAAACCCATCAGACGGTAGCATTCCCTCAGCGTCAACTTTCGCACCATATCTTGATCGGGAAAATAAATAAAAAACCTGCCCGATGTTTCTTGCGAAGGAATTGTCGGATGCACGCCATCTACCGAATAAATGCGATTGGGCTGTCGGTGAACCCTAGATAAATGTTCTGTATTCGGCCTCACGCCTGTTTTCCAAGTACCTTTATTTCTGTAACCTACAAATAACAATCCCGAATCTTGCTTTCTCGGATACTCAATTAAAGTATACTCCGATTTGTCCAATATTTCAAAATCTCCTGTCTCGTCTAGAAATTCCCTGAGTCTTGGAGGAAACTTGGTTTTAAGTCTAGAAAAATTGAATTCTTGACTCTTAGTTGCAATGATGAATATTCTTTCACGGTGTTGAGCAATGCCAAAGTCTTTAGCATTCAGAATTTGATAATTTACGCTGTATCCCAAATCTTCAAGACTGGCAATAATTACTTTTAAGGTATTTCCCTTGTCGTGATGGATTAAGTGCTTGACATTTTCGAGAACAACTACTTGGGGTTGTTTGACTTTGATAATTTTACAAATCTCGAAAAATAGTGTACCTCTAGTATCTTCAAAACCCAGCTTTTTGCCACAGATGCTAAAAGGTTGACACGGAAACCCAGCTACTAAAATATCAAAGTCTGCTAAATCGGCAGGATTAATTTTACTGATGTCTGCAAAAGGTACTTCGCCGAAATTATCTGCGTACACTTCCCGGCATTTGCTATTGATTTCGCAGGAAAAAACGCATTCAAAGCCAATTTTTTCAAAACCTTGCCTGAAACCTCCTATACCTGAAAATAAGTCTATAAATTTCATTTTTGCTCAGCTTTAACACAAACAAGTTATCAATACAATAATAACCGATTTTGGATCATAAATAATACTTATTTTTAGTATGTGCCAGCTTGGGGTACGATACTCATATTTCAAGCCTCGCCTACCCAAGCGCAACTAAAAACGAGCGCAACTTAAGAAATCCTACACTTACCAATTTCTCCGTCCAGACTGCTCGACTGTAGCAGAGCAGCGATCGGTAATTTGCAGATATTGCCGATCGCCCAAAAAACTCCCAAACTTGTGCCGCCGCCCACTAAACTAGAAATAGCAAAACAAACAACAGCGATTATTTACTGCCTTTCTCAACTATGAGTCAAACATTGGACAACCTCACCGCCATCGATGACAACCTCTCCAAACGCCACATCGACCTCGATCCGGGCGGCTACTTCATCATTTATATCGATCGCGAAACCAGCCTAATTTCCGCCAAACACTTCACCAACATCATCGACGATCGCGGCCTGGCTGTCGATCCCGAAACCGGCAAACCCATCCCCGCCCGCGGTAAGGTAGAACGTACTCAGTGCACACTTTTTAGCGGCAGAACCGCCAAAGAACTTTGCGTCAAAATCCTAGAAGAAACCCGCCCCAGCCCGGTGACGATGTTCGATCACGCGGCTTATCTGGGACGGGAATTTGTGCGGGCAGAAATTGCATTGTTGAGCGATCGAGAATACGTTCAAGATTAGTGCAGTCGTACCCTAATTTCTTGACAAAACGGCAACTGATTAAACTTGCATTGCATTCACTCGATCGCCATAACAGGAAATTATCTGCGTTAATCTGTGTTAATCTGCCTTTCATCTGCGGTCGATCTATCAAAGATTTATGCAATGCAAGCCTAGGGCATCTGACAGCAATCGATCACGAAAAACCTTGATACCAGAAATAAGTCACCATCGGAATCACTGTCGCCAACACCAACAGCACAACCACAATCACTGTGGCATTACCTTGGTCTGTTTCTTCAGCTTTTTTAAACGTGCCTTCAACTTGGATATTGTCAACAACTTCAGGCGCGCCCGGATCGGGTTCGCCCGACATCACAGTCGCAACCCGCGAACCGGCTGCGGTAAATGCCTCGTTGTATTTATTGCCTTCCCGCAGTGGCACTTGCACGGTTTCCCCAGCTACACTCTGGGCAATTTCATCGGTTAGCAGGGACTTCACCCCTTCTCCGGTGCGAATTGCTGCGCTGTTGGTAACAGTGTCCAGAACGAGTAAAATTTGATTAGTCTGGTCTTCTTTGGCGGGAAACCACTGTTCAAACAGTTGGTCTGTGAAAGTGGCAGTCGTTTCGCCGTAGTCTAAGCGGCGGATGGTAACAAACCGGGCTTGTTTACCTGTTTTCTGTTCCAGGGTGTCGAGCACGCTGCTGATATTGCTTTCGCTGCTGCGGCTGAGTACGTCGCCTTTGTCGAACACCCAAGTTCGATCGCCCGCCGACAACACCGGCATTTCGTACACGCCAGTCGCCAATGCCGGCAATACCGCCATCTGGGAGGCGATCAGAACGATCGCGATCGCCATAGCCGTTTGTTGGAGATAATTTCTCCAGTTAAATAATTGCTTGAGTCTAGTCATGAGGTTAACCGTGAAACTGACTTTTTTCCAAAAATACTATAGAAACCCCCGTAAAATTCATTTTACACGGGGCAATATTTACAATTAGCCCGCCAGTCCAACTTCCCGCCCGATTATTTTAGGATTTTAACTATGGAACCAGCAGACAGTTATAAAGGTTGGATTATGCAATCCCAGAAAGTATTCTACGTCGAGGTTTGGGATAGCCGGGGCAACCGCCACGTCGCCGTCCAAAATGCCAAAACTGAGGAGGAAGCTTTGGAATTGGCGAAAAACTGGATTGACAAGTATGAGTCAAAACCAGGCAGAATGCCGATCGACATACCGCATCCTTTCGGAGACATGATCGATATGCCATTTTGAAGTTATTGGTTATTGGTTATTGGTTATTGGTTATTGGTTATTGGTTATTTGATACAAGTTACCAATTACCCATTACCAATTACTCATTACCAATTCAAAAAACTAGCTTTCTGCTACGAAACTCCTCGCAATTTTCGCGTATTTTCTACCAAACTTTGAGCAAATTCGTCAAACCTTTTAGATAGTTTTTCATCCAACAATTTACCGTCTGGAGTAAAAGCTTTCCAAGCTTGTCCGATCGCAATTTGTTCGGGAATTACCCAAGCGTGCACCCATCTCAAAATAGTTCGCAAATCGTTAAGGGCGTTGCTGTTAACTTGCCCTCCCAAAACGCTGATCGAACCCGCAACCTTCCCGTCTAAATGCTCGAAACTCATCAAATCCAGGGCATTCTTGAGAGCACCGCTGACGCTACCGTGATACTCCGGCGTTGCCAAAATCAATCCGTCGGCTTGGCGTACCCCATTCCGCAGCTTTTCCACGTCCGGGTAATCGTGATAATCATTCTCTCCGTCGCAGAAGGGCAGATCGAGGGTTCGCAAATCCAATATTTCAACTTCGGCACCCAGTACCTGCGCCCGTTCTGCTGCCACCTTCAACGCTAACTGGCTGTAGGAGCCAGCCCGCAAACTTCCACCAATGCCGACAATCTTTACCATAAAACCTCAAGCAGTCTAAAGCGTACTCATTACGACTATGATTAATGTAGCAAGTTCGATCGGCAAGTGTCAATCGATTTGAGATTTTGGATTGGGGATTTGAGATTGACGGACGTGGCAGAGAAACCGGGTTTTTTGAGCAAAATTTTGGGTGATAGCCGACAGATTTCGTAAAAAACCCGGTTTCTGAGTCGCAGTGCGTAAGTTCAGTAGAGGGGCGCAGAAACCGGGTTTTTTGACAAAAATCCTTCGTTATAGCGACGAGAGTTGCTAAAAAACCAGGTTTCTTGAGCAGCAGTGGGTTCAAAACTCAGCATCTCAAGCGGGATCTTAAGAACCCAGCGACAGATAAACCCATTCAACACCCGGCATCTTGTTAAAATAAACGAACGTAGCAAACTAAAAGCGGTCAATCTTGGCAGTCTTCCACCTTGGGCAAAAAAGCAATATGAAAAATTCTTGGAAACACGCATGGCTGGGGCATCTAGCTGTAAACAAAGACAAATCGAGCCAGCAGCATCCTAAAAAATCAATTCCAGGACGGAATCTTTGGCGCATCCTGGGCAGTTTGGTGATTTCTCAAGGAATATTGCTCTCGACTCCGGTTTTTGCCGACAGCGCGCCAAATAACACCATGAGTTATAGCAAACTCATCGAAAACATAGAAAAAGGGCAAGTCAGTAAAGTCGAAATAGACGAAATCCAAAGAACTGCCAAAGTTAGGTTAAAAGATCAAAAAACCGATCAAGCCCAAATTGTTACCCTGTTCGACTACAACAACCGAGAACTCTACTCGCAAATCCGCGCCAAAAAGATTGACTTTGAAGTCAAACAAACAGCCGACAACACCGCCGCAGTCAGTTTAGTAGTAAACTTGCTAGTGATTTTTGCAGTGCTGGCAGTGTTGATGGCAATCCTGCGTCGATCGACCCAATCGCAAGGAAATGCCATGAACTTCGGCAAATCCCGAGCCCGTTTCCAAATGGAAGCCAAAACCGGCGTGATGTTCGACGACGTAGCAGGAATCGAAGAAGCTAAAGAAGAACTGCAAGAAGTTGTCACCTTCCTGAAAAAACCCGAACGCTTCAACGCCATCGGCGCCAAAATTCCCAGAGGAGTTCTGTTAATCGGGCCTCCGGGAACAGGTAAAACAATGTTGGCAAAAGCCATCGCAGGCGAAGCAGCCGTCCCCTTCTTCAGCATCTCCGGTTCCGAATTTGTCGAAATGTTCGTCGGAGTCGGCGCCTCCCGCGTGCGCGACTTGTTCCGCAAAGCTAAAGAAAATGCGCCCTGCATCGTCTTCATCGATGAAATAGACGCCGTAGGAAGGCAGCGCGGCGCTGGTATCGGTGGCGGAAATGACGAACGCGAACAAACTCTCAATCAGTTGCTGACCGAAATGGACGGCTTTGAGGGTAACAGTGGCGTGATTGTGATTGCAGCTACTAACCGCCCCGACGTGCTCGATACCGCCCTGCTGCGGCCCGGTAGGTTCGATCGCCAAGTAACGGTAGATTTGCCCAGCTACAAAGGGCGTTTGGGGATTTTGCAAGTGCACGCGCGCAACAAAAAACTCGATGCCGAAGTTGGCCTAGACATGATCGCCCGCCGCACTCCGGGCTTTTCGGGCGCTGACTTGGCAAACTTGCTCAACGAAGCAGCAATTCTCACCGCAAGGCGGCGCAAAGACACGATTGGTAACTTAGAAGTTAATGATGCGATCGACCGAATCACGATCGGGCTGACACTCAACCCGCTGCTCGACAGTAAGAAAAAGTGGCTTGTAGCATACCACGAAATCGGACACGCCCTGGTATCAAGTATGCTCAAAAATACCGACACCCTAGAAAAAGTAACGATCATTCCCCGTTCCGGCGGCATTGCAGGCTTTGCCAACTACGTACTCGACGACGAAATGATCGACAGCGAAGGTTTGAGGAGTCGGGCGTGGCTGTTAAGCCGGATTACAGTAGCTTTGGGGGGACGGGCGGCGGAGGCAGAAGTTTACGGCGATGCCGAAGTAACTTTGGGCGCCAGCAGCGATATCACAGAAGTTAGCAAACTAGCGAGGCAGATGGTAACGCTTTACGGAATGTCGGATTTGGGGCCTGTGGCTTTGGAAAGTCCGAACAGTGAGGTGTTTTTAGGCCAAAACTGGAATTCGCGATCTGAGTATTCTGAAGCAATGGCAATTAAGATCGATCGGCAAGTCCGGGAAATTGCTATTCACTGCTACGAAGAAGCCCGCCGGATTATCCGCGAAAACCGCCATTTGGTAGACAAACTGGTCGAAGCGCTGTTGGATGAAGAAACCATCGACGGTGAGGAATTCCGCAAAATTGTCGATCGGTACGCCAAGTTGACAAAAAAAGAGTTGGCGCCAACGTAAAGAGTCAGTTGGCAGTTGGCAGTTGGCAGTTGGCAGTTGGCAGTTGGCAGTTGTTAGTTGTTAGTTGTTAGTTGCTACCAATAACAACTAACAACTAACAATTAACCAAGCACTAATTTAAGACTGTTGTGCGTACATTTCCCGGAGTACCAAAGCCGGGTCTACCCAACGGCCACCGTACTTCAAGCCCCAGTGCAGGTGAGGCCCAGACGTGCGACCGGTCATGCCAACTCTGGCAATTCTCGCACCGGCCGGCACAGTTTGACCCTGCCAAATTTGCAAAGTACCTTCGGGATCGGTGTAATAACGTCCGCCGTTAGCTGTTTGCACCCGGCCTCTGAGGTGACAGTAGATGTGTTCCCATTCTCCCGATCGCACGATCATACCAGTACCGCACCTGCCATCTTCCCAAACTTCCACAATTTGTCCGCCCCACCAATTCCGAATGTAGCTACCTTGGGGCGCCGCCAGATCCAAACCGTAATGAAAATCCCCGCCGCGGGGGCCAAACGGGGAAGTGTATGTTTCAAAATTTTCGACTGGGAAAGAAGCTTCTTGCCACAAATTACCCGTCGCTACTTTACTGGGTAAGCCAGACTGAGCTGTGACCAACTGCTGCTGCAAATAAGGGCCGATCAAAACAATGCCGATCGAAAGTGCCAGCAGCAGCATCTGTCTGAAACGAAAAAAGCGTTTTGCCGTCAGCGGGCCT
>JAYUGZ010000137.1:0-2261 GCA_043767465.1 Cyanobacteriota bacterium | reverse complement strand
GACGAAGGAATTTGGATGATCGATGCGGAGGGTAAAACTACTTTTGTTAACCAAAAAATGGCTGATATGCTCGGTTGTACCGTAGAGGAAACGATCGGGCAACCGCTATTTGCTTTCATGGATGCAGAAGGTATGGCGATCGCACAAGCCAATCTCAACCGCCGCCGCGAAGGAATTCGCGAACAGCATGATTTTAAGTTCCTTCGCCGAGACGGCAGCGAGTTGTGGGCAATACTTTCTACTAATCCTTTGTCAGACAAACAGGGACGCTATGTCGGCGCTTTGGCAATGGTTGCCGACATTACAAATCGCAAGCAAACAGAAGCCGCATTGCAGCAGTCGGAAGCCAAATTTCGCTCGCTTTACGAATTCACCAGTTTAGCTGTTTTGATGTTAGATGAAAACGGTATTTGTGATGTCAACAACGCCACTATCCAACTATTTGGAGGCACTGGCAAAGAGCAGTTTGTCGGCAAGAATCCTGGCAAATTGTCGCCACCTTTTCAACCCAACGGCAGAGATTCTTTGAGTATGGCTAGCGAAATGATGGCGATCGCCTTTGAACGCGGCGATAACCGTTTTGAGTGGCTGCATCAGCGTTTAGATGGTACGGATTTTCCCGCCGAAGTCGTGCTGACAATCATCAAAGTTGGCAATCAAACACTTATTGAAGCATTCGTTCAAGATTTAACCGATCGCAAACTGGCAGAAGAAATATTAGTGCGATCGGAACAAGCCCTCAGACAGCAAGCTCTGAGAGAACAACTGCTCAATCAAATTGCCAACCAAATCCGCAATTCTTTAGATTTAGACACAATTTTAGCAACCGCAGTTCAAGAAATTCGCAATCTAATTCAGCTAGATTGGTGCGTCTTCCTTTGGTATTGCCCCAACAGCAACCCTCCCGTTTGGGAAATAACTTACGAAGCAAAAAATCTGGTTTTACCAAGTTTAATTGGTACCTACTCTGTTGATGTACAATCTAGCGCTATTGTGCAGCAGGTTTTGCGGCTGCAAATCCTGCGCGTTGATGATGTTAGCAACCTGGACGATATAGAAGTACGGGAGATTTACCAGGCTTTTGGCATTAATTCTGTACTGTCGCTGCCCATTCAAACTGCTTCTGGAGATATGGGAGCGATTTGCTGCTACCAGGCTGGAGAAGCGCGAAATTGGAGCGATTCAGAAGTCGAATTGATGCAAGCGGTAGTCGCTCAAATTGCGATCGCGATCGACCACGCCGAACTGTACACCCAAACTCGAACAACTGCCCAATTAGCCCAAGCTCAAACCCAACAGCTAGAACAAACTTTGCACCAACTGCAACGCACCCAAACCCAATTAATTCAAAGTGAAAAAATGTCTAGTTTGGGACAGTTAGTAGCAGGTGTCGCCCACGAAATTAACAACCCGGTTAATTTTATCTACGGCAATATCAGCTACACCAGCGAATACACTAAAAACTTGCTAAAAATGCTGCAACTTTACCAGCAGGAATACCCGCAGCCTAGCGCCGCAATTTTAGATGCCAGAGAAGACTTTGAAATTGATTATATTGTTGAAGATTTACCGAAAATTTTAGCATCTATGAAAGTCGGAGCCGATCGCATTCGCGACATAGTTTTGAGCCTGCGGACTTTCTCCAGACTTGACGAAGCCGAAATGAAAAAAGTGGACATTCACGAAGGTATTGAAAGCACGCTAATGATTTTGCAAAACCGACTGAAAAATAAACCAGATCGCCCGACAATTAATTTAATTAAAAAATATGGTAACTTGCCTTTAGTTGAATGTTATCCCGGTCAGTTAAATCAAGTATTTATGAATTTGTTGAGTAATGCGATCGACGCCTTGGAAATGGACGTAAATCAATCCGATCGCACGGACAACATTCTCGCCATTACGATTAGCACCGAAGTCACCGACAATAACTGCGTTGTGATGCGGATCGCTGACAGTGGCCCAGGGATGAGCGAAGACGTGAAAAAGCGCTTGTTTGACCCATTTTTCACGACTAAACCCATTGGCAAAGGAACAGGCTTAGGATTGGCAATTTCGCATTCTATTATCGTAGAAAAACACGGCGGTGAGCTTTCCTGTCATTCTGTATTAGGAGAAGGTTCCGAATTTGCGATCGAGATTCCGCTGCGGCAAAAAAGAAATTAACGAGTTATTTGTTATTTGTTATTTGTTATTTGTTATTTGTTATTTGTTATTTGTTATTTGTTATTTGTTATTTGTTATTTGTTATTTGTTATTTG
>JAYUGZ010000136.1:0-14377 GCA_043767465.1 Cyanobacteriota bacterium | reverse complement strand
TCAAGTTTTGTATGTCGATGCCGGTTACGAAATCATGGGAATGTAACAGTTGACAGTTGTCAGTTGGTAGGGGCGGTGCCCCCGTGCCCGCCCTCTTCGTTGTCAGTTGTCAGTTGTCAGTTGTCAGTTGACAGTTGTCAGTTGTCAGTTGTCATTAGTTAACAGTCATTAGTTAACAGTCAACAGTCAACTGTCAATAACAGTCTTTTGTTAGCTACAAAAGTGTTAATCCCAAATTACTAATTAATTCTAATGAATGACCAATTGCGAATTATGGAAATAATCGATCGCCCTCCTGTACCTCCTCCAATTTCAAGTAACACGATCGCCAGGGCCGCCTTGGTGAAGCGTACAACACTGGAAACGGATGTTACTGTCAGCCTGAATCTCGACGGTGTGGGAACTTGCAAGGCTTCCACAGGAATTCCGTTTTTAGACCATATGTTGCAGCAGATTGCTTCTCACGGATTGATTGATTTGGACGTACAGGCGATCGGCGATTTGGCGATCGATGACCACCACACGAACGAAGATGTGGGCATTACGTTAGGCCAAACCCTGGCAAAAGCTGTTGGAGATCGATCGGGCATTTCTCGCTTCGGACACTTCATCGCCCCGCTGGATGAAGCATTAATTGAGGTAGTGCTAGATTTTTCAGGACGGCCCCACTTAAGCTACAACTTGGAAATTCCCACCCAGCGGATCGGCACTTACGACACCGAGTTAGTGAGAGAGTTTTTTTCGGCCGTGGTGAACCACACTCAAATGACACTGCACGTTAGACAGTTGCAGGGCGGGAATTCTCATCACATTGTCGAAGCCGCGTTTAAGGCATTTGCGCGGGCTCTGCGGATGGCGGTGGCGATCGATCCGCGGCGCGCCAGTCGGATTCCCAGTTCTAAAGGGGTTTTGTAGTTTGGGGTTCGTAGTAGCGATCGATCGCTACTACGAATTATCCTCTTCTCATGCAAATCAAAACCGCTGGATCTAAAATATATCTGCGATGTAGTTAAAAACACCTTGACTTCCCTCACCGTATTTGCCGATAAATTCATCAATTAGTCGATCGCTACACCTTTCTATAGCATCAGCAATAGAACTTTGTGCTAAAACTTGACTGGCGGACTGACGCAAAACTTCAAACAGATTCACAGTAAAATCAGTATCTTCACTGACAAAATCCCACAGTTCTCGACCGATTAAAGTGCTCATTTCCGAATTGGGCAGAAGTTGCTTCAGCAGACCAAAAGTTACAGTCTTATTAGTTCTCTTACCGTAAGCTATGCCAATATAAGCGCGATCGCCTGCATTAATTTTTTCCTGAATTTTGTCAGCCCAATATACTATCTGGTCTTTATCCATATCATTCGGCCCGCTTTTGACCTGTATCCAGCATTTCTCGCCATCACTGGTAGTTTTGATGGCATCCCATCCTGACTTACCGGGCGGACTTTCTGCACTTTCAGAGCAAGATATCAATAATTTTTCAATAAAAAACCCCATTGAAGTAACAATAGACCTAGTGGCCGCCATATAAACATTAAGTCTGACAACTTCTGCTG
This sequence comes from Cyanobacteriota bacterium, assembly GCA_043767465.1. Classification (GTDB taxonomy): domain Bacteria; phylum Cyanobacteriota; class Cyanobacteriia; order Cyanobacteriales; family Microcoleaceae; genus Microcoleus. Next base: position 12,815 of record JAYUGZ010000136.1, on the reverse strand, counting down.
GAGTATCAAGATTTAACGCCCTAATTAAAAATGGGTTGGGATGAATTTTTTCTAAAGTCAGATTGTCAACCATAGCTAACTGACGCCTTGTAAAGTCTCGACAGATACTAGCTAGAAAATTTTCAGCTATAGTAAGTTGAAGCGAAAGCTTACCTGAAGATGTAAATGCTAAAATGCGTTCTATCTCATCGGGAGTAAATTTAAGAGCTCTTTTGCCAGAAATACTGCTGATACCGTTTCTAAGTGTTTCTGCTGTCAAACTAAGAAATTCTTCTAAATCTGCAAAGTGACTGGCGAAAGAGCGAGACTTGCTGGCTGGCAATCCTACTTCTTTTTCTAAAACAAATGCTAATAATTCATGAAGTTGCTGGGACACTTTTATTTCTCCTAAAATAGGTTTTAAATATCAGTTAATTAAAGAGAGAAAGTTGTTTAATTATTTCTCGCCCTTGCACTCGATCGCCCTTAATTGCCTGACAAAGGTACTTACCGATCGCCTCTGCCAATAATACCGGAACTGCATTCCCAATTTGCCGATATTTAGAAGCAGTCGATCCATAAAACACCCAATCATCTGGAAATGTCTGAATTCGCGCGCACTCCCTGACACTCAAAGGACGCAATTCATCAGGATGACACATATCTGTAGCCTTTTGATGGGGACTCGTTGTGACAGTAGGTGACGGTTTATCCCATGCCAAGCGCCGATAAAAACCAACTTTGCCGCCTTCAGATTTATAAGCTCCTCCCATTGCTTCTTGCTTTAATTCGCTGGGTAAATCCCTCCAGTTTTGACCTGCTGTTAATAGGCGCAGATACTTGAGGCGACTTTCTGAGTAGTGGGCAAATTCTGGCTGAGAATCTACTAAATCCTTTAATCCTTCTCTAAGCGTCAGCCATTTTGGTTTTTTACCAGTACCTTTCTGACTGTGAGTTGGCAGTGGCAAAGTAACTGAATCATCACCTTTATAACCAATAAAAATTACTCTTTCTCTAGCTTGAGGAACGCCGTAGTCAGCAGTATTGAGCAGAGCGTACACAACTTCATAACCAATGCGTTTCATCTCTGCCAAAATTACTTGTAAAGCAGCACCAGGAATCTCATCAGGTTCTAGTTGCGGGCAACCTAAACCTCTGCGATCGTGAGGTCGATGTCGAATCGGAGCTGACAGCAATCCCTTAACATTTTCCATGATAAAAAAGTGCGGTTTAATTTCATCCACAATGCGTATGAAATCCATAAATAAGCTGCCGCGCGGATCGCCTACAGACCCCCGTTTTCCGGCTGTACTGAAGGGTTGGCACGGGGGGCCACCAGTCACTAAATCTACTTCGTCAGCGCGCAGAGGTCTATCTAAACCAAAGATTTGTCCGCCTTCTTCTAAGAGAGTTTTGGCGCTGACTTCGCAAATATCTCTCGGTATAGCGCATGGGGATAAGTGAGGACGATTTAGAGAGATTGTTTTGGTAGCATCAGGTTCGATTTCTACTAAACTTACTGTCTGAAATCCTGCTTTTTCTAGACCTAAATCTAAACCGTATGCTCCAGCAAAGAGGCTAATAGTTATCGGTTTGTTGTTAATCAAAGGTTTTAGCCTCAAAATTAGGTATTGCTGGTAGGTTTATGAGAGATTCTTTTAATGAACCGCAGAGGGCGCAGAGGACGCAGAGGAAGAAAAGAGAGAGAAGAAAAGCAGACTCAATCTATCCAAACGTCGTCAAGAATCGGAAAGCATCGAGCACGTGACTCGCACAAACGTAGGGCGAAGTATTGTAAAAACCTTGCCAAGCCGCCGCCTTATCTTCATCATATTTATCAGCTCTTTCCGGGTGTTTTCCCTGCCAATTTAAGCGCACCGCGTGACCGACTAATACATCTAAAACAATGTATTCTTCAACTTTCAATTCAGGGTTGCGCTGGGCGATTGCCGCCAACTCCATCAGCGCCTCAATATTGACTTGTCGGTATTCCGGCGCCACAATCTTGTTCAGCAAATGCTCGATTTGCAGCGCAAAATTCTTTTCACCCGGCGTCATTTCCGATAAAATCACATCGCTGTCCAAGCGATTTCGGCGCTCTAACTTGTCACCAATAATCAAGCCTTTGCAGTGCCGCAGCAAACCCCAAACACTCGGATAAAAATCCTGCGGTACGCGATTGACTGCACCTTCCATTTGCCGCTTGCGACGCCATCCTCCCGCGGGCATTTGCGGTTCTTCGGAAATAGGCGCGACTACCCATTCAATATCTTTTTCCGGCTGTTTGACGCGCAGGGATTCTTGCTCTTTGAGGATTTGATTCATTTCCTCATATTCTGTCAAAACTTGGCGCAGGCGATTTTTAATTTCAAAGGGACTTAGCTGCATTAACTGTTCGTAAGCTTCATTTTGCGTAACTCCCAATTCGCGGGCTAATTCGCTGGTTAACAACAAAATAAAGTAGCTAACTCTCAGTGTCAGCAGACCTTTAAATAACTGCGGTTCGGCTTTAATTAGCAGGCCTAGGTAGATGAGAATTTCTTGGGTCAAAACTCGATCGCGAACGTCTTCTCCGCAGAATTCCCGAATTTTGTCCATCACTTCGGTGTAAGAACCAGGCCGCGAAATCACGGAATCTTCGCTGTAGGCTTTCCCCACAGCAATCTGTTTTTGTCTGACCAAAATATCTGTCACCGCATCCGACAAGGTGATATCAACTTTGTCGAGCAAACCTGCGGCATAGCGGATGACTGCCCATTGGATTTTTGATTGCGAACTTTCTCCAGCTTTCGTATAAACTTCGTTGAGCAAATCCACAACTTTTACTGTTGCTTCCGCGCCCCCAAATCCTGTATCAAAATTGAGTCCTTTGAGGCGAATTAGCGTGTGCAGCAACTCTATTTGTTCGTACAAATTTTCTGAGCCGCGCAGGCTGGTGAGCAATAATTCAGGATTAGTTTCGCACTCTAATTTAAATTCTTGCGTGTGGCCCAAAGGCCAAGTTTTTTCGGGATTGTAACCGAGATAGCTGCGGGTTTCTACTGCACCTGTCACCGGAGATTCCGTGAATTCAAAATCGTGCATGAAATCAATTCTCTCCGTGCTAGCCGTCAGCATTAACTGGTTGACATTTCCTAGTTTGACTGGTGTATTTTCAGAGTGTCCGTCGCGGAGTTCCTTCATCAATTCCAGCAGCGCTTCCCGGCCAGTGTCCAGCATGGCATGAGTTAACATCAGCGTTACTGTGGGGCGTCCCAACTGATACCAGTGGCGGTGAATGTGAGCGATTTCACTTTGGATTTTAGATACCAGAAAATGGTAGTCTAGAGTTAGGTAAAATTCTTCTCTGTCCAAAAATGAGGGGAGAAATACGATCGCCTCTCCGCGAATTTTGAACACCCGGGAAGTCGTCAAACTCCGCAGCCTGCGCACGGGGCGGCCGGTTAAGCCTAGCGGGTCGTTGCGTCCAATCTCCGCGTAAATAGCGGATAATTCCTTAGTCTGGCGGACTTGAATTGGTGCTACCTGCTTGGGAGTTTGGGCTGCAATGCCGTTAGCGGCTAATTCTGCTTGCAAATCTTCGTCTTCAGCTAACAGGGCAATTTGTACTAAACGTTCTCCGTGTCTCCCGACTGACAGGTGGCGCCCCAGCGGGTCGATATCGCCAACTGCTATTAACTCCTCGTTCAGCAATTGACCGAGAAAATACAAACTTTGCGCCCAAACTAGGGGAACATTTTCGTTGGGTAAGCGCTGCTGGCTGCGGGGATTTAACTTTTCTGCTTCTATATTTTCGGCCGGGACGTAGTACAATTCGGGTAGAAGCGGCAAGCCAGCGCGATCGACTGCCAGAGATGCCAAACGCTGCTGGTACTCTTCGACTTGGGCTTGATTTCCCTCAAATATGCCGTCCAAGAGCAAATAAGTGAAAAATAGTGGCCACTCGCATTCTATATGATCGAACTGCTTTAATTCTGTCGGTTCGTAGTGCAGGCGATCGGCATCTTCCAAAACTGTTTGGTGTCCGTCGCGCAGAAACCGCTTGCAGCCGTAATTTCCCTGCAATTTGTCAATAATTTTATTGCGAGTCCGTGCTACTAATTCTTTGTCTTCCACAGCAAAAGCCGGAAAACTAATCACGCTCAATAAAGCGGCATCTACTTCTTTTGAACTAGATTCGCGAGGCAAAAGCGATTCCAAAGTGATGCGGCTTCTGGCAATTTCGTCCGGCAAAACGTGAATTACCGATGCTTGAGAACCGTTAACTCCGAACAAATCTAATCCATTGATTGCTTCCAGCGCTGCTTTTGCCATGCCAACGGAACTGGCATTTAATTCGGCATTGCCGCGATTAATTTTATGGCCTCTTTCCCAAATTCCGTAATCAGGAGTGCGATAAGCTCTACCGATATAGTAAACTAAATTTTGGACAAAATTGACTTCATCGATTGTAAAAACTATATGCAATCCCGAAGCAGTCATTTGAGCAAGAATCAACAAAAATATAGATGTAGCGTCTAACTGCAAGTGTCCCCACTCATCATCGCCAACAACAATACTGCCAGTTTGAGTATTGTATTTAGCGTGCAGGGCATCTAACGGCAACTGAGTATTTTTAAAACGTTCGACTTTGTTTGCTTGCTGCATCATCGCAAACATCAAGCCGCGCATCAGTTTAACTGTGCTGTGTTCGAGTTCAAATGTTCTACCGCGATCGCCATCAATTTTGCGGTAGGCTAAACCCAAACCCCAAACTGCGAGAATGCTGTACACGTTATCGCGCACCCAGGCATCGGTGTAGTCGCCGTGAGCGTTAACAGCCGTACTCGCCGGCAGCAAACCGGTAATTGGGTTCTGGCGCTTGAGGATGACGTTTTTGATTTGCTGGTAGTAATAATCTAACCGGGTTTGCCGCTGGGTTGTTGCGATCGCCATTTCGTTTTCCTTGGTTTTCCTGATGCGAGATCAATTGCGATGAATAGACTTTTAAATATATCAGATATTCTATCATTTCTCAAGTTCTGCAAACACAACAAGGTGATTGCCATGTCTAGCCGCAACCATAATAACAACAACGTTCCTTTCGTAAAAATTGTGTACTCTACAGTGAAAATCAATGGTAAAATTGAGCTAGTACCGATGGAATGGTACGCTGACGGCTCTGTCAAAAAAAATCAACGCTAACGGGCGCGCTAATAATCGATCGCACTTTACACCAAAACTCTAAGAGACTAGCGCGTTGCGTACCAAAAATCAGGTTTCTGGGCCACAGAATGATGACTTATAGCCTTTCTCAGAAAGATGAGGTACCCGATGGCCAAACAGGCCAAACAGGCCAAACAGGCCAAACAGGCCAAACAGGGCATTGGGCTATCCTCACTTTTTCGAGAACCGCTATAACAGACTATTGGTGGTAGAAACCGGGTTTTTTGCGTCCAAGACTTGCCTAGGGGCGATCGCCAAACTAAACTAATTTAACTAACTAAGTATACACAAATCCCAAAGAAAGAAATATGGATCGATCGCGCCCGCAATTTTCAGTGCTGGGACTACCAGTTCACATATTAGACGATTATGCAGGCTGGCTGATAGAGCGCCTGCATCAAGGTTTAGGCAGTCACGTAGTGACGCTGAATGCAGAAATGGCAATGCAAGCCGAGCAAAACCCTGCTTTAGCCGAGGTAATTCGCTCTGCGGAGCTCGTGATACCAGACGGTTCGGGAGTGGTGCTGTATTTGCGAATGCGCGGCAAACCGGCGCAGCGGTTTCCGGGGATTGAACTAGCAGAATCGCTGCTGCAACAGGCCGGAAAATTGCCGAATTCCGAACCGATATTTTTCTTTGGAGGTGCGCGCGGAGTCACGGCGAAGGCGGCGGAAACTTGGCAGCAAAAAGTTAATCGATTGTCGATTTCGGCTCAACACGGCTATCTTTCGGCAGATGAAGAAATAGAATTCTGTGAAAACCTCAAAAAGATGCAGCCAAAAATCATTTTTGTAGGTTTGGGAGTGCCGCGCCAAGAGTTTTGGATTGCGAACAACCGACACCTTTGTCCGCAGTCTATTTGGGTGGGAGTTGGCGGTAGTTTTGATATTTGGGCGGGAACAAAAGACCGCGCACCGGCTTGGTTTTGCGACAATCATTTAGAATGGTTATATCGGCTTTATCAAGAACCTTGGCGCTGGCGCAGGATGTTAGCTTTGCCACAGTTTGCATTGAAGGCTTTAGCGGATTTGCGAGCTTAAAAGTTCCCAATCGAATCGGGTTTACGGGTGTTATGGCTGATATTGGCGATCGCCCGCGAACCCGTCTCTACAATAATTTTCGTTAATTTATCTGACCCGATCCAGCATATTCCACCTAGGGCTGGTAAACTTAATGTACTAAGTAGATCGGCACCAAAAAACAATAATATCTTTTAGGGGCCGGCCCCAAGAATATCTATCAAAGCCAGCAGCAAAGCCTTTTCCTCTTAACTAGATATTCTTGGGGCCCAAAGGGAGTAATAGCGCATCACCTCTAGTCAAAGTCCCATCTATGAGTAATTCCCCAAGAAAGAAAAAAACTATTCTGTTTTTGGCAGCTAACCCCAAAAACTCCACTCCCCTGCGCTTAGGTAAAGAGGTTCAGGAAATTTCAGATGCCCTGCAACGTTCTAAAAAGCGCGAGAAGTTCCAATTAGAGCAAGAATGGGCAGTAACCCACACGGATATGCGGCGGGCAGTATTAGATTATAATCCGCAGATAGTTCACTTCTCCGGGCATGGTGCAGGAGAGGATGGTTTAGCTTTAGAAGATGAAACCGGGCTGATCAAGTTGGTAAGCGTAGCAGCGTTAACAGCGTTATTTAAGCTATTTATGGATCAGGTTGAATGCGTCGTGCTGAATGCCTGTTATTCAGAAGTGCAAGCAAAGGCGATCGCACATCATATACCATACGTTATTGGTATGAACAAAGCCGTTGGTGATAATGCTGCACGGGAATTTGCCGTGGGTTTTTACGACGCCTTAGGCGCGGGGAAATCTCTAGAATTTGCCTATAAGCTTGGCTGTGTCAGTATCAGCATGGCAGGTATTCCCGAAGAATTGACTCCGGTACTGAAAAAGAAGTCAGATTTTTCTGATGCTCCCGTTAGCGATATACTTGAGAAGTCGTCGTCTGCGGTGCCAAATGCGCGTGAAGCGAAGCTATCCCGTAGGGAATCGATCCCCTCACCTCCTCCTCTCCTCAATTTAGATAACCCAGAAGGTTCCGTTAGCTTAGATTGTCAGCTATATATCGATCGTCCTCCCATCGAATCCGACTGCTACCAAACCATACTCAAACCAGGAGCTTTGATCCGAGTTAAAGCACCCCGTCAAATGGGAAAAACCTCTTTATTACAGCGCATTCTGCACCACGCAAAAGAACAAGGGCATCAAACCGCTTATTTAAACTTTCAATCTGCTGATGCAAGTTTTCTTACCAATCTTGATGAGTTATTGCAGTGGTTTTGCGGCGAAATCACCAATGAATTAAATTTAGAATATCGAGTAGCAGACTACTGGAAACAAGGCATGGGCAGCAAACAAAAATGCGGCAACTATTTTCAGCGCTACCTGTTAGCAACAATTACCTCACCATTAACTTTAGGATTGGATGAAGTAGATCAAGTGTTTCAACATCCCGAAGTTGCCCAGGAATTCTTTGGATTACTGCGGGCGTGGCATGAAAAAGGCAAAAACGAACCAGCTTGGCAAAAATTGCGTTTAGTCATCTCCCATTCCAAAGAAGTTTATATTCCCCTCAACATCAACCAATCGCCGTTCAATGTAGGTTTACCAATAGAGTTGCCCGAATTCAACCAGCAACAAATCAATGAATTAGTACAAAAACATCAACTGAATTTATCTCAAAATGAAATAGAACAACTCATCGGAATAGTAGACGGGCATCCTTACCTATTAAGAAAAGCCCTCTATGAAATTGCTCGCGGTTCTTTGAACCTAGAACAATTTTTACAGATGGCGCCTACAGAAGAAGGAATTTATGGCGATCATTTACGCCGCCATTTATTTAACCTCACCGCTGATGATAATTTGGAAGCAGCAATGAAACAAGTAATTGCTAGTTCCGATCCGGTACGCTTAGAAGCAAATCTAGCCTTTAAACTTCGCAGTCTCGGTTTAGTGAAACTGCGAGGAAATGATGTAATTCCTCTGTGCAATCTCTACCGCCTTTATTTTAAAGATCGTTTAGGAGTTCGTTAATGGCACAACAGGGTTCAGTTAGCGGTTGTCATTGCCAGGAACGAAGCAATCGCAGAGACTATGGCACAATACGATTCAGCGTGTCATTGCGAGGAACGAAGCAATCGCAGAGACTATGGCACAATACGATTCAGCGTGTCATTGCCAGGAACGAAGCAATCGCAGAGACTATGGCACAACACGATTCAGCGTGTCATTGCGAGGAACGAAGCAATCGCAGAGACTATGGCACAACACGGTTCAGCGTGTCATTGCGAGGAACGAAGCAATCGCAGTATCTATTTTTCACAGCGTTTTGCCGACCGAACAGTCTGATCTGAACCGTATTGACCAATATGCCAGTTGCGTAAGTCCTGATAATTCAAGGGGATCTAATTAATGAATGACAAACCTGATTTACATTACGAATATCAAGTAGGTGGTAGTTTACCAGTTAATGCACCAACCTATGTCAGGAGACAAGCTGACCAAGATTTTTATAACGGATTAAAAGCCGGAGAATTTTGTTACGTACTCAACTCGCGACAGATGGGGAAATCCAGCTTGCGGGTGCAAACAATGGCTAGATTGCAGCACGAAGGATTTGCCTGTGCTGCCATTGATATTACAGCAATTGGTACTTCAGACATTACTCCTAAAGAGTGGTATTTTGGAATCATTGACTCGCTAGTAAATAGTTTTGAACTCTACAATAATTTCGATTCCTATGAATGGTGGACGAGTCACGAACTGGTGTCTCCTGTCCAACGTTTCAGCAAGTTTATCCCAGAGGTATTGCTTGAATGTATTGATAAATCTATCGTAATATTTGTCGATGAAATTGACAGCGTGTTGGCTTTACCATTTAATATCGATGATTTTTTCGCAGTGATTCGTGATTGTTTTAACCAGCGTGCAGACAAGCCAGAATATAACCGTTTAACCTTTGCTTTAATTGGCGTGGCAACGCCTTCCGATTTAATAAGCAATCAGCTTCGCACTCCGTTTAATATTGGGCGTGCCATTGAGTTAACGGGTTTTCAATTAGCAGAAGCACAACCTTTGGCAGTAGGCTTAGAAACTCAAGCAGAAAATTCTCAAGCGTTGTTAGAAGCGATATTATCTTGGACTGGCGGACAGCCATTTTTAACGCAAAAAGTTTGTAAATTACTAAAAAATAATCTTAATTCCGAATTGATAGATACTCCCCCTGATTTGGTAACTGATTTAGTCGAAAAGAAGGTGATTGAGAATTGGGAAGGACAGGATGAGCCAGAGCATTTAAAGACGATTCGAGACCGCATTTTACGAAGCCAACAACGTGCCAGTCGGTTGCTGGGGATATATCAGCAAATTTTGCAACACAATGAGATAGCGGCTGATGATACTCCGGAACAAATGGAACTACGCTTAACAGGTTTGGTAGTTAAGCAATCGGGTCAACTTAAAGTTTATAACCGAATTTATCAATCTGTTTTTACTGCTGATTGGGTAGAAAAACAATTAGCAAATCTCCGCCCCTACAGCGAAACTTTTAAAGCTTGGCAAGATTCTGATTGCCAAGATGAATCGCGACTGTTGCGGGGTCAGGCATTGCAAGATGCTCAAACTTGGGCGGCCGGCAAAAGCTTGACCAATTTAGATTATCAGTTTTTAAATGCCAGTCGGGAACTACAACAACGGGGAGTTGAACGAGATTTAGAAGCTCAGAGACAAGCTAATCAAATTTTGACTGAAGCGAATCAGACGCTAACCAAGGCACAGCAAAAGGCATTAAAGATTAGGACTGTGACTTCGGTTTTTGCTGGGGCGGCTATGTTAGTGGCAACTGGAGTATCTGTGTTTGCTAGTTATCAAGCCACTCAAGCTAAGATTGTAACCAATACCATGCAGGAAAGTGCTTTTTCTAATGAATTATTTCATTCGGGACAGACATTTCAAGCACTGCTGGAAGCATTGAAAACAGGGCAAACATTCAAACAACTAGATGCTTCCGCCGACACTACAATCAAAAAACAAGTGATGGTTGTACTGCAACAAGCAGTTTCCCAAGTAAAAGAGCGCAATAGTTTGCAAAGGCATAGCAAAAGTGTTAATAGCGTCGCCATAAGTCCCGATGGCAAGACATTGGCTTCTGCTAGCGATGACAAAACCATCAAACTGTGGAACCTGCAAACCCAAACAGAAATCAAAACCCTCACTGGGCATAGCAATGCGGTCTATAGCGTCGCCTTTAGTCCCGATGGTAAGACATTGGCTTCTGCTAGCTCTGACAAAACCATCAAACTGTGGAACCTGCAAACCCAACCAGAGATTAAAACCCTCACTGGGCATAAGGATTCGGTCAATAGCGTCGCCATAAGTCCCGATGGCAAGACATTGGCTTCTGCTAGCGATGACAAAACCATCAAACTGTGGAACCTGCAAACCCAAACAGAGATTAAAACCCTCACTGGGCATAAGGATTCGGTCAATAGCGTCGCCATAAGTCCCGATGGCAAGACATTGGCTTCTGCTAGCTCTGACAAAACCATTAAACTGTGGAACCTGCAAACCCAAACAGAAATCAAAACCCTCACTGGGCATAGCAATGCGGTCTATAGCGTCGCCTTTAGTCGAGATGGCAAGACATTGGCTTCTGCTAGCTATGACAAAACCATCAAACTGTGGAACCTGCAAACCCAAACAGAGATTAAAACCCTCACTGGGCATAGCAATTCGGTCTGGAGCGTCGCCTTTAGTCCCGATGGCTTAACATTGGCTTCTGTTAGCTCTGACACAACCATTAAACTGTGGAACCTGCAAACCCAAACAGCGATCAAAACCCTCACCGGGCATAGGAATAAGGTCTATAGCGTCGCCTTTAGTCCCGATGGCAAGACATTGGCTTCTGCTAGCTCTGACAAAACCATCAAACTCTGGAACCTGCAAACCCAAACAGAGATTAAAACCCTCACTGGGCATAGCAGTTCGGTCAATAGCGTCGCATTTAGTCCCGATGGTAAGACATTGGCTTCTGCTAGCTCTGACAAAACCATCAAACTGTGGAACCTGCAAACCCAAACAGAGATTAAAACCCTTACCGGGCACAGCGATTCTGTCTGGAGCGTCGCCTTTAGTCCCGATGGTAAGACATTGGCTTCTGCTAGCCATGACGGCACCATCAAATTGTGGAACCTGCAAACCCAAACAGAGATTAAAACCCTCATTGGGCATAGCAATAAAGTCTGGAGCGTCGCATTTAGTCGAGATGGCTTAACATTGGCTTCTGCTAGCGATGACAAAACCATCAAACTGTGGAACCTGCAAACCCAAACAGAGATCAAAACCCTTACTGGGCATAGCAATAATGTCTATAGCGTCGCCTTTAGTCCCGATGGCTTAACATTGGCTTCTGCTAGCGATGACAAGACCATCAAACTGTGGAACCTGCAAACCCAAACAGAGATCAAAACCCTCACCGGGCATAGCAATGAGGTCTATAGCGTCGTATTTAGTCCCGATGGCTTAACATTGGCTTCTGCTAGCTATGACAAAACCATCAAACTGTGGAACCTGCAAACCCAAAAACCCATCGCTACCCTCACCGGGCATAGCAGTCGGGTCCTCAGCCTCGCATTTAGTCCCGATGGCTTAACATAGGCTTCTGCTAGCGATGACAAGACCATCAAACTGTGGACTTGGGATTTCGATCGGCTGATGGCATTAGGCTGCAACTGGATCAGCGATTATCTCAGAACCAACCCGACAGTGACACAAAAGGATAAACAGATGTGTTCTGATTAGCTCCACCACAAATAAATAAAAGATTAATGATTATTAAGAGTAAGTATTTGGACAGAATTAATTACATAAAATATACCTGAAAATCTCGCCTAGTCAAGAATATTTATGTAATTAATTTTGTCCGGTTACTCACCAGCAGTAGGAGTAGGGGTAGGGGTAGGAGAAGAAATCCAGGGAACAATATCTCTCCCGGGCGCAGAAAACTGAGGTGGTGATGGTTTCCATTTCGGTGTCGGTGTCGGTGTCGGTGTCGGTGTCGGTGTCGGTGTCGGTGATGGTGTCGGTGTCGGTGATGGTGTCGGTGTCGGTGTCGGTGTCGGTGATGGTGTCGGTGTCGGTGTCGGTGTCGGTGTGTCGTGAACTTTCGGGGGGACAGTACCAGATTCAGAAGCCGGGTTTTCACCAACTTCATGAAAATTTTTATTCGGTTGACAATTTGAGTTTGTGTCCGTATTTTCCTGGGTCGATTCTTCTGTCATTTCTTGTACCTTCTTTTCTGGTAAAGTGTTAATACAACTTTTGAAATGTCTATTCTGTTATGCAGGAAATTTATCCTAAATCGAATTTTTCCTGAGTAAATGCCTTGAATAATTTAGATAGGTTCTACTTCTGCTATCTTATGGACTAATCAACGGTATGTCTATCAGGACTCGTCAGAACATCATTGACCTCTTTTCAACTTTTACACAGTTTAACACCGATCGCTCCAGTGGTTAGATAACTGAGCCGAAACTGCGTCGAGAGTATCGCAACCCTCACCGGGCATAGCAATGCGGGTCTATAGCTCAATATGCTTGGGTTAGCGAAGCCTGTCAGTGCGC
>JAYUGZ010000135.1:0-2270 GCA_043767465.1 Cyanobacteriota bacterium | reverse complement strand
AAAAGAATCTGCTATCAACGAAGATGTTGTTATTCAAAAAAACAATGAATACGGAACACATTACAATATGAAATTCTGGCTGAAAACCGCAGTAGGTGAATCTCTGATTCTAGCAGCTTGGATCGTCCGCTCAGGTGAAACTTTCCCCAGATTAACAAGTTGTTATCCCGTCAAAAAGTGAGGTAAAAATAATGGAAACAATTAAAGACTTAGATATTGTTGCTTTAACAGAAGATTTAGAAGCAACCCATTTTGAAACAAAACAAATCATTAAATTATCTAAAGGACAAGTCGGAACAGTTGTGATGGAATTCGATGGCAGTGCTTTTGAGGTAGAATTTTCTCATCAAGACGGCACAACTTATGCAATGGAGACAATTCCCGCCACAAAATTAATGCTTTTACACTATGAGTTAGTAGAATCTGTAGGGGCGGTTAGCCGATGAATTTTGCCACCAAGAATCTTTATAATCCAATACGGTTTACTTAAGACAGTACACCGGGAAAAACGATGTGACAAACAGACCCTGCGATTGCTTCGCTAAGACGCTCGCAATGACAAGCAAACCTTAAGTGAACCGTATTGCTTTATAATCTACAAAAAGTATCTCTAAAAAAAATCCCGCAAACACACAGTTTGCGGGATTTAGTAGGCAGGAAACTTGTAGAAGGAAATACTCTAGGCTTGGTCTACAATCTCTTTGGCTTTATCTTTGAGGTCTTCTTTCATGTGAATTGCTGAAGCTTCGTCCTGCTTGGCTTGACCTTCTAATTTATCTTTCTGGTTGCCTGTAACTTCGCTAACCGCTTCTTGAACTTTGCCTTCAATATTCTTAGCAGTTGCTTCGACTCTATTTTCAATGCTCATAATTTTTTCTCCTAACCTTACAATTACTAATATATAGATTCAAAGCTGAGCCTGAATCTATCTTGAGAGAGATTTAGATATCTATCTAAAGATTGGTTAAATCGGAACTTCGACAAGTTTATTGCGAGAAGAAAGACCGGATTTAATCGCGATCGCAGATTTAGGCACTTTAAACTTTTTCGCCAACAGCACGATTAATTCTTTATTGGCTTTTCCATCGACGGGCGGGGATTTGAGATGTACTTTCAGACTACCATCGGGTTGCTCTTCGATACTTTGCTGTTTGGAATTAGGTTTAACTTTGACTGTTAAAATAATCATACTTCAACTTTCTCTGAATGCTCGATTTTTGTGCCTAAAAGTTTCAGAAATTCAGCCAACCAGTTAGGATGAGCCGGCCACGCGGGGGCTGTGACTAAGTTGCCATCGACTACTGCTTCGGTAACGGGAACTTCGGTATATTTGCCGCCAGCCCGGAGTATGTCGGGGCTGCAAGCGGGGTATGCGGTGCAGCGTTTGCCTTCGAGTACACCCGCGGCTGTGAGGACTTGCAAGCCGTGACAAATAGATGCGATCGGCTTTTTGCTGTTGGCAAAGTAACGGGTAATTTGCAACACTTTTTGGTTGAGGCGGATGTATTCTGCGGCTCTTCCTCCGGGGATAATCAAAGCATCGTAATCGGCGGGGTTGATTTCATCAAAACTCGCATTTAAAGTAAAGTTGTGACCGGGTTTTTCGCTGTAGGTTTGGTCGCCTTCAAAGTCGTGAATTGCGGTGCGAATTGTTTGACCTGCGGCTTTGTCGGGGCAGACTGCGTGGACGGTGTGACCTACCATTTGCAGTGCTTGGAATGGTACCATTACTTCGTAGTCTTCTACAAAGTCGCCGACTAACATTAATATTTTTTTTGCTGTCATGTTTTGAACTAAGCGGTTGAAACCGCGTCTACACAAACAAAACCCGCCTCCGCGGGTTGAAGAACGGGCGGTGAAAATTATTTTATTTCTTCAGTCCGCGGAGGCGGACATCGTTCGTGTAGACGCGGTTTTAACCGTACATCCGATCTGGAATCTAGAAACCGTTGCGGCCCCAAATCACCATTGAAATTGAGAAGGAGAACAAAACTAGCACCGAAACCCAACCGAGTGACAAAATATCCATAGCTATTTGTTGAACGAACTGTACAAAGTGACTTCAAACCTTATGATAAGTCAATTTGAGCCATTTTTGGAATGAGGGCGCTGTGAAGGATTCGTCAAATTTTAGTCCCGCTGAGCGGGTAGAATCTTTGAAAGCAGGGAGTGTTGCTGCTTTTTCGGTGTTTCTTGGTTTTGGGGCGATCGCCCTTGTTAACACCTTAATTCTCGCCCCTAGGTGGGATTCTCTGGCGAGTTTCGAGGTA
>JAYUGZ010000134.1:0-5697 GCA_043767465.1 Cyanobacteriota bacterium | reverse complement strand
GATGAGCGATTAAATCCGATTGATTGAGCGGATACATATTTCATTGAGCCAATAAGGTTGTAATTATATGAAATTTTCTCATTTTAAGAATAAATTCTCTAAGTTATTGGAAAAAGTACCATTAAAATTTATTTTTACTGTACCCTTTTTAATTGAAATTTTCATCATAGTAGGATTGGTGGGGTTTCTGTCTTATAGAAATGGGAAAGAAGCAGTCAATGACATTGCTTCTCAATTGCGCGAAAAAATCACATTAGAAATCGAACAATATATTGAAAACCAGTTATCTTCTTTGGTTCTGATTCAGAAACTTAATGCTGATGCTATTGAACGGGGCGACCTAAGTCTCGATTTACAAAATCAAGATCCTAAAAATTATCATTATTTATGGCAAACGATCAAAAATTTCGATCGAGTGAGTCGGATCAGTTTTGCCTATAACCACAACAATCAATATTTAGAGGTTTGGAGAAAGCCTGAAAATGGAGAATTAAGATTTGTTGTCTCCAATGCTTCTACTAATTATCTTACCTCTGAATATGCCATTAGTCCGCAAGGTCAGCCTACCAAAGTTATCAAAAAATTTACTAAATATTACGATCCCAGGCAGCGTTCTTGGTATATTGGAGCAGTCAAAGCAGGTAAACTAAATTGGCAGCCAATTTATTCAGGAATTGACTACAATAGTTTTTTCCTAGATATTTGTCAGCCTATTTACGATCGAAACAGGAAACTTTTAGGTGTTATGTCTGCTACTTATGAATTAGATAAGGTTCAAGATTTTCTTGTCAAACATAAGATTGGCAAGAATGGAAAAACCTTTATTTTCGATCGAGAAGGGTTATTGGTAGCGACTTCTCAAGATGAAAGCAGTCTCAATCAGAGTAAAGATTTCAAAAAAAACAAACGACCCTCTATCGATCGCAGTAGCGATCCTCTCATTCAAGCTACAGGCAAGTATTTAAAAAAACATTTTGTTGATTTTGATAAAGTTGAGCGAAGCTATCAACTTGAATTTAAGTATAATGACGACCTACAATTTTTACAACTTTCTCCCTATAAAGATGAATTAGGGATAGATTGGTTGATTGTTAATGTTGTCCCAGAATCAGACTTTCTTGAACATATTTATGCCACTACTCTACAGACAATATTATTGTGTTTGGGCGCCTTAATTTTAGTAATAATTATTGGTATTTTAACGGCTAATTTTGTGACAAAACCAATTTTTAAACTGAATAATGCTGCTAAAAATATTGCTGAAGGTCAATTGGATCAAACTGTAGATATTGAGCCAACTTACGAATTAGGAGAACTGGCTGCTTCATTTAATAGGATGGCTCATCAATTACAAGAATTGTTTGAAACTTTAGAAGATAAAGTTCAACAAAGAACAGAAGAATTGGCTGTAGCTAAGGAAAAGGCGGAGGTAGCCAATCAAGCTAAAAGTATGTTTATTGCCAATATGAGTCATGAATTGCGATCGCCCCTCAATGCCATTTTGGGATTTTCGCAATTGATGTTAAGAACCCAGGCTCTCCCCGCCGAACAATACGAGAATGCCGGAATCATCTATCGCAGTGGTGATTACCTATTGACGCTGATTAATAATATTCTCGATTTATCAAAAATCGAAATTGGCAAAATTACCATCGATGCTCAAGAATTTGACCTACATTGCTTGCTTGACGATTTAGAAAATATGCTGCATTTGCGCGCCAAAAATACCGGATTAGAATTGATATTTGAGCGCAGTGAATCATTACCTCGTAATATTTGCACCGATGAAATCAAACTCCGCCAAATTTTACTTAATCTACTGACTAATTCGCTTAAATTTACTCAGAAGGGAGTGATTTGTTTGAGTGTTATCAAAGGCAATGAAACAACAGAAGATGCTTTTACTCTGCATTTCCAGATTCGCGATACTGGGGTAGGCATTGCAGCAGCAGAAGTGCCAAAAATCTTTGATGCCTTTAGTCAAGGGGAAGCCGGAAAAGAAATGCAGGAAGGTACAGGCTTGGGTTTAGCTATCAGCAGGCAATTTGTGCAACTCATGGGTGGGGATATTTCCGTAGAAAGCGAATTAGGAAAAGGTACAACTTTCCAATTTTATATTCAGGCAAAATTAGCTCAACAAACAAACAGCAAGAATACAGAAGAACCTCGAAGGGTGCTGGGACTTACGCCCGGTCAACCTACCTACAAAATTCTCATAGTCGATGATAAATCTATTAATCGACAACTGCTAATTAAGCTGTTTAGTCCCTTGGGATTTGAGGTGAAAGAAGCTAGTAACGGACAAGAGGCGATCGCCATTTGGGAGGAATGGGAACCGCACCTGATTTTGATGGACATGAGGATGCCAGTGATGGACGGCTACGAAGCCACAAAATACATCAAATCTACCACCAAAGGCAATGCTACAGCTATAATCGCGTTAACTGCAAGTGTGTTGGAAGAAGAAAAGGCGATCGTGCTTTCGGCTGGCTGTGATGACTTTCTTCGCAAACCATTAGTTGAACACAGTATTTTTGATAGCCTCACCAAGCATTTAGGAGTCAAATATATCTTAGCAGAAACAATATCTCCAGTCTTGGATGATACAGAAAAAAGTCCCTTGACATCGGAAGATTTCACTTGTATGCCTAAAGAATGGATTAGTCAACTATACGAAGCTGCACTTGAGGCAAATACCAACCTTGTATTGCAACTGGTAGGAGAAATTCCCCAAACAGAAACTCGTCTGATAAAATCCCTGAAAAAACTTGCCCGTCAATTTGAATTTGAGCAGATTGTTGATTTAATTGAACCCCTGATAAGCAATGAATCTTAATTCCAAAATCGAAAACAAAGGGAATATTCTAATTGTAGACGATCTGCTAGAAAATCTACAATTACTAAGCGATGCGCTCCTCCAACTCGGCTACACTGTTCGCAGCGTCACCAGTGGGCGGATGGCACTGAAAACAGTGAAAGTAAAGCGACCAGATGTGATACTTTTAGATATTAAAATGCCCGAAATGGATGGTTATCAAGTCTGTAAAACTCTCAAAGCCGATGCAGATTTCCGCCAGATTCCAGTTATTTTCATTAGTGCTTTAGATGATGTCTTCGACAAAGTAACTGCCTTTAAGTCAGGGGCTATAGACTACATCACCAAACCATTTCAAATCGAAGAAGTATTGGCGCGTCTGGAAAATCAGTTAACCATTCAACGCCAGCAACAGCTTCTGGAACAAGAAAATATTAAGCGCCGGGAAGCAGAAGAGGTACTTTATCAATCGAGGGCTTTACTTGCTAGTGTTTTGAATAGTTCCCTGGATGGTATTGCGGCAATGCAGGCTGTTCGTAATCCCGAAACAGGCGAGATTGAGGATTTTCGGTGTTTAGTCGTCAACCCCGTGATTGCTAGAGCTTTTAAACGCAGTCGTGAAGAGATGATTGGCAAGTTGGTACTAAAAAAAATCCTGAATCAGGTTAATCCAGAACTATTTAATCGCTTTGTTAATATTGTCGAAACGGGGGAACCTTTAGAACAGGATTTTTACTATGAATCAGGAGAATCTTGTTGGTTTCACTTTGTAGCAGTTAAGCTAGGAGATGGTTTTTCCATTACTATCCGCGATATCACGGCCCGCAAACAAGCCGAATTTGAATTACAACGACAAGCTAAAAATTTAGAACTTGCTCTGCGCGAACTAAAGCGCACCCAAGCCCAACTGATCCAGAGTGAGAAAATGTCTTCAATTGGGAATCTGGTTGCAGGGGTAGCCCATGAAATTAACAATCCGGTGAATTTTATTCACGGCAATCTGATTCCTGCTACTGAATATTTCCAAGATTTACTGTATTTGGTAAAGCTCTATCAACAACACTTTCCCAATCCCCCAACAGAACTTAAAGTAGAAATTGAGGATATTAACCTAGAATTTATGCAAGAAGACTTGCTCAAACTTCTGAATTCTATGCGGATAGGAACAGATCGCATTCGGGGAATAGTTCAGTCACTGCGAAATTTCTCCCGTCACGATGAATCTGAATTAAAACGAGTGGATATTCATCAAGGGATCGAGAGTACGCTGATGATTCTCCAAAGTCGGCTGAAAGCCACAGCAGAACATCCAGAAATTATCGTGATTAAAGATTATGCTAGCTTGCCCAAAATTCAGTGTTATTCGGGTCAACTAAATCAGGTATTTATGAATATTCTGGATAATGCTATTTATTCGATTTACACCCAATGTATCGGCACACAAGGAGAAATAAAAATTCAAACTAAACTTATGAACAAGAATCAAATATCAATACAAATATTAGATAATGGTGTAGGAGTTTCTAAGGAATTGCAATCACAATTATTCGATCCATTCTTTACTACTAAGCCTGTGGGAAAAGGTACGGGATTAGGACTGTTTATCAGTCACAAAATTGTGGTAGATCAACATGGTGGCAATTTATATTGTAACTCTAAGTTCGGACAAGGAGCAGAATTTATCGTTGAAATTCCCATTGCCAATTAAATCTGGAGTAAGGATGTTTGAGTAAGGACTTACAACTAATATCTGTTTGCAAAAGTGTTGCTACACTTCTCAATTTTATACCATTTTTCAAAATTTATGCAACAGTTGTATGAGTTTTGAGAATTGGTATCAGGTGCGGATCTGTGAGATTGTCCGTTTTTATTCAGGAATTGTTGATGTATCCACACCCTACGAATAATGTTGTAATAATAATTCTGAAAATTGGTATTATAAAAATTATCTTTCATGCGCTGATTACCTCGCTGCACATGGCATTGCCACTTCCATACAGTTCCTCGTCTCTAATTCAATACTGTTCACTTAAGAAAATAATTTCTCAGCTCGTATCTGACTTAACCGAGAAATCTCATAGTCTCTGCGATTGCTTCGCTAAGAGCTCGCAATGACAAAAAACATTAAGTAAACTGTATTGGTCTCTAATTGATATTTAGTAATATTTTGCATAATTGGTATAAGCTGTAGCTGGCGCTACAGCTTGTATAGCATAAATCCTAATTAAATATCTAAACCGATGACTGTTAACTCGGGAGGATGTTCGACCACAAACTGGTAATATAACTCTTGCTTGGCTTGCGGTGGCAGAGATATTATCCATTCCAGGAGTCCCATTTCACCTGCTACTATCTTGGGATTAGTCTGATTCAACCGCACTTTTATTTGCTCCTTGCGACTGACTGGCAGTTGCTCTTTTAGTGTCAGCTTGGCAGGCACTTGCTGCAAGTTAGTCACAATTAACCGATAAGCGTAGCTCGTGCGCCGCTGATTGCCGATAAGTTTTTTCTCGACTTGTCTTTCCACTAATTCCCGCTCTATTTTTAAGCCTTCATCTATTCCTAAATTAAGCTTAAATTCTTCACCAGGGGAAACATTTTCTAACTGCACATTACCGACGAAAGTATTGTCGCGAAAGATATTGGCTTTACCGGGTAGTAGAGTTGCACCTGTCGTCGGATTGGTGACAATTGCTTGCAAATAAGCGAAACTGACTAAATGCGGAATGGCGATGTATTCAGGTTGAGAGGGATAATTTTCGCTAAAAATAGTGACTTTGTGCGGTGTGCCGTCGCTGGGAATATTGGTATTTCCTCCGACTTGAAATGAGACGGTGCTACCTTCTTTAGATACTTTTGCTGTCGCCGTTTGAGCTGCTATG
>JAYUGZ010000133.1:0-40186 GCA_043767465.1 Cyanobacteriota bacterium | reverse complement strand
ATGCCCCGCATATCAATCGATATGGTGGTGTCAGGAGAAACAGGTTGGGAGAAAACCACTGTCGCTTTTCGGTTATTAACAGAAACTTGAGACTCGATTTTTTGACCAGATTGATTGGTTACGTCAATTCCGCTACGCATTTTCACATCATCCGGCAAACCAATTGCAAGTGCCGAAAGAGCTTTTCCCTGAACGTGAACTTCAAAATGATGAGTAGCAGCCTGAAAGCGAGCGCTATTGGGATGAGCTCCGCTGTGAATCAGGTGAGAAATATTAGCATTTTGCATTGCTCCTCCCGCGACAGTAGCGGGGGCATTAGATGCCAGCAAGAAGGTGAATGCAGTGGCGTAAATTAACTTTTCATGGCGATGCTCCTCAAATAATTAACTCAATGGACTCGGCATTAATTGGTTTAAAAGCCCTGAAATAAATCCAGGTAAGATGTCAGTCGCTTAAAAAATCAACCTCCAAAAGCATTTACCAACGCGGGAGAGTTTGAATATTGGCCGTACCGACTTTACTGTCTGAACTCTGACCCACTTTCTTGGCATAAACGCGGTATATATAAGTACGCGGGTAGATTGAAGCCTCAACCTCAAGCACAGAAATTGTCAGCACAGTTCCGGCAACTACAGGTTTGGAGAAAACTAGCGTTGCTTTTCCACCTTTAACAGAAGTTGTTGCATCAATCTTTTCACCGGATTGACTGCTTACTTCAATACCCTTGATTCGCAGTGATGGCAACTGAATTGACAGTTCTGAGATGGCTTCTCCCTCAACGTGAACGTCAAAATCGTGGAAGGCTCTCCAAGTTGGGTAGTCAGGATAGGAACGGCCTCCGACAATATGAGGTGATTGGGAATCTCCCGGTATTCCTGTTGCTTTTGCTGCGGAGATAGAAGAGGCAAGAATTAAGGCAAATGCTGCACCAATGCTAATTAATTTTTTCACGACTGCACTCCTGGAAAACTAACGTTTGACTTATTTATTAGTTTGATAGGTATGAATGAAACCAAGATGAAAGATCGGCTGTTACACCGGATTTTTTTATTGATAGCTGCGAACCTGTGCCATACCGAGGGGGATGTCTGCATCGTCGCCCACGAATTTAGCGGCAACCTGGTATAACCAAGCGGTAGAAACTCCAGAGATTCTTACTTTATTCATGGCAATTTTGATTGTGGTTCCGGGAGAGACAGGTTGGGAGAATGTTAGTATGACTTGATTGCTAGTGACAGAAACATTAGTTTCAATCTTCCGGTCTGAATTGTCAGATATACTGATATCATCCCTGACAATTAACCCCGCAGGCACGCTAATTTTTAATTGAGAAATAGCCCTACTTCCTTCAGGAATGTGTAGCCGGAAACTATGCCTGACACTTCTTGCTTTAGTCTCAGGAAATTGTACTGAACTATCAATGTGAGGAAAATTCTCGGCACCTGTTCTGGTACTCGCATGGACAGCAGGAACTAAAACTGCGACTGAAAAAGCAAATACAGCACCGTAAATTAGTGTTCTCATGGTCTTGACTCTCTAAGGAATTAACTGCGCTAGCCAACATTCATATTTGAAGAGTTAGCTTCTTATTAACTAGATTGACAGCTAATAATGAAATCAAGATGAAAAATTAGATGGTTGGGTAAATTTTTTTCTGCTAAACAGGACGAGTGCCAAAATCACCAACTGGATAGAGCAAGGGGGAACAATCAGAGCTACAATGAAGCTGAGCGGTAAGATTGAGAAAGCTACAAGGCACGTAATCTCTTCGGAGGTATTGAGATATAGGTAAGTTGTTCCCAGAGCGATCGCCAGTAAAATAATAAACACTGAAGGCATCTTCAGAACGTCGCTTATGGCAAGTAAAAGCGCATTAATTAATGACTAAGAGGGGTTCTTAATAGAACCCCTCTTATAGCAATCCTAAATCATTTGCATAGTTCTTGTAGGGGCAATCCCCCCGTGGTTGCCCAATCTCTCGGAGGGCGGGCACGGGGGCACCGCCCCTACATATCTGCATGAATGATTTAGGATTGCTATAGTCAGAACCGTCAATCTATTCGTCGAGTCCTACTGGACGTGAGGAGCTGTTATTAACGAGATTGACAGCTAATAATGAAATCAGGATGAAATGTCAGGTTTCTGAGTGCGATATTTGGCCGATCGCCTTTAAACACAATTAAAAGCGTATTGATACGCCCATAAATGGCTGAATGTCGTCAGCAGCCTGTGTTAACCCAATGTTTACACCTGCATCCAGTTGGATATTCTCTGTCAGCAGATACTTGAGACCGGTGTCAAATGTGGCAACAAACTGCGAACCTCTCTCAGTAGTCTGTTCGGTAAACAACTCGAAATAAGTGCTCCACCGATCGGAGAGTTCATGACCAAAACTAACGGTATTGACGAACCCAAGATTATATCCAGACGCATCTTGATTCTTATTAAAGTCGAACTCTGTCTGCATACCCACGTCCCAAGTCTCAGATAATTTGACTGCAAAGGGGACAATAACGCCACCCTCAACCGAATTGTTTCCGATGTTGTTTTGATTGGTGGGTAATTTGATAAAAGGCATTATGCCCAATGCTGTTTGACCGCCGTCATTGCCCCAAAAGTTGACTTTGACGCGAACCGTAACATCGCCAAAGCCGGAACGCTCCTCAGTGCGACCGCCTTTGGGTGTAGTACGCACAATGTTGTAAACTTCCGGGATGATCTGCAAATCGACGTTATTGGTGAGACCGACTTTAAAGTTGGGAACGAAAAAATTGAAGGATTCGGTACGAGTGCGGTCTGAGCTATTGGTATCCCTTGTATAGACGAACAAATCTGCCTCCATAGTGAAACGTCCTGCATCCACAGTGAAGGGAGTTTCCGTTTTATCGGGCCGGTCTGTACTGAAATCTCGCCACTGGTTCCGGGGTGTGGGATTGAATAAGTTGTATTGACTTTTGTCAGGTTCAGGTTCAGTTTTAGCTTCGCCAGTCTTGGGTTCCTCATTTTGGACTGAGGGGGAATTTTCAGATTGGGGCGATCGCTCCGTAACAGTCTGCGATATCTCGTTTGCGGCTGCGGGGTTGGATAAGTTTGCCGATCGACCCTGAAGCTGAAGGTCGCTAGCGTTCAGGCTGTATTGAGGAGCCGTTAGATTGAGCTTTTCAGTAACCCCCTCTGAGGTTTCCGACAAATCAGACGGCTGGGAAACGGAAGTTACTTGAGCCTCTGTATCAGACTCTTGACTGTGGGGCTGGATTTGTGCTTCTGGACTATTGTTAGCGGGTTGGTCTGCGACTGGAACTAACTCAACTAGATCCGTTGCGATCGCCGGAGCAACAGTATTAATAATACTTTCTCTCGGTACTGAAGGAAAATTAAAAGCGAATTGATGAGAATTGAAAGTCAGCGATTCTTCAGTATTGGGCTGTTCAATGTATGAGTTGGTTTTTTCTAGAGAACTAGCGCGTTGCTCTGTGATTGGAGTTAATTCATCTGCATCTGGCACAGGATCTGGGATTTCACCTGCACTGGCACTCTTGGCAACTGTTAAGACAAGACTCAGGATAGTTAAAACAGCCCGTGAAGTAACTCGGGAGGATTTGGACATGATTTCTTAAGCTTATTGCAATAAATTATCATTTATTACAATCTCAGCTCATGATGAAATCAGGATGAAATTTTGGCTAACGCCCATTCCATCCTGTGACTGTACCTGTCGGATTTTTTTGAAAAATTTGGTACTACTATTTGACAAATGTGTGATATGTACGGCTGAACAGTCCTCTCTTATTTAGAGATGAAATGAACCCAGAAATTCCCATCTGCCATACAGACGCGACGAATTAGGTCATAGGAATAATGAAGATAGGCTCCGCTGGCGTTGTTGTCGTATCCACTAGCAAACCATTCGCCATAAGGATCGTGAACAAACAAGCCAGTTTCGTCATATCCAACTACAGGCATAATATGACCGAAAGAAGTGAAATATCCATGTATGACAGTTGGGTTTCCATCTACTAACCAATCTTTAATTTCCTCAAATGTCCCATTCTCTTTAAAGGTGTCTTTAGCACCGTAATCTATGACAATTTTTACCAAGTCATAGGGGTTCCACCGATTGTAACCTTTGTTGAGAGCGTATTCATAAAGTTCGTCCTCAAATTGACCGATATTGTCCCGGCGAGGTTTGCCGAGAAATTGCAAGCACATTGCCATTGATGTGACATTGCAAGCACCTGTCGGGTTATAGTAATTATCGAGTTGGGGTTTGTAAGGAAAATTAGCCAGTTGAAAGCTCTTAGGCTTAAGTTTTGGATAAATTACCTTTCCTTCTTCTAAAATTTGGACGTGGGGCCTATAGACATACCAGATTTTAGAATTTTTAAAGGAATCTTTTCGGAAAGCTACTCGGATGTGATCGCGAACCACTTCATAAGAAACAAGCTCAAATACTTTCCCCGTTTCAATTTTTTGTTTTTCAGCATCTGATAAATCAAACACATCGATAGGTCTAGCCTTAAGAAAAGTCTCCTTAACTATCTTGAGGACAGGAGGTGGAAATTTGAGATCCGATCGCTTGGCTTCAATAAGTTTCTGGGCTGTTTTTGCTCCGATAAATCCTGGTTCGTCAGTGCACTGAATCAGCTTGTGAAATCGAGCGAGAGCCGCAGTAGAAACAGGGCCAAAGATGCCGTCGGCTGGAGGGTCTAGCAAACCTAAATCGATGAGGCGAATTTGAATTTGGCGAGTTAGCTCTTGATCGGCGGCGATCGCCTTCACATCCAACTTCTTATTTGTTCCTAGAATGTTTTGCAGTTTCATAATTGATTTATTGAATTTTTGAACTCGACGAATCTACGAATGATGAATGCTTCCCGCTACAGAACATTCACCCAAAAATCAGCAATGACAATTTTGCCATTACGGTTAAACTGGCCCCACAGCTTGTATTTTCCAGACTGAGGAAAACTGGTCATAAACTGTACTTGACCATCGGGAGAATCTTTCATAGCATGGGCATGAATGTAATCTGCTATTGTCAGTGGAGATGACTGTTTGAGGATGACTAAATGCCCCCGTTCTCCCAAATAAGGCTGCAAATCTGTAACTGGTTGATTGTTGGACTTCTGTTGCAAGTTAAACATTAAGGTGATTTCTTCAACTGCTTTGAGCTTGGGTTGAGAAAAGGCTAGATTAGCTTTGGTATCTCCAAAGGTTTTGGTCGAATTAAAATCAATTGCTGTGGCTGGCAGATTGTCACCAGCAACTTGTTTTTTCATCACAGAAACTTGTTCTTTTTCGCCTGATGGTTTGTAGTCGCCAAACAGCGTGTAACTACCTGGTTGCGGAAAATTAGCCTCGACTTCAAAGCTACCGTTTCCTTTGTAGGTGGGATGAAGGTGGCTGAAAAATTGCAGATTGTCGCTGACAACAATGAGGTGCATCAGCTTTTGTTGAAAAGTGTCAAAATTAGCGATCGCTTTCCCGGCTGAATCTTGAACATCAATCAATAACTTAACCGGTGTTTTGGGGGTAATATCTCTTGAAGCAGTGAGTTTTGCCTTAGTAGTTGTCACCTGAGCCGCTGTTGAATGTCCTTCATCGGGGTTACTGGATTTTTCCCCATGTTGCATTCCATCCATTGAGGCATCGCCCTGTTGCATGGATGGAATTTGAGAGCCTTGATTTTGAACTTTGCTATTGGTTAGCCCACTGGCTGCGATCGCCCCAGCAGCAACTAAACCAGCAAAACTGTAAATCATTAATTTTTTGTGCATCCTGTTACCTCCTTGATTCAAAACATTCAGTTGAATCGGCTCTACCATGCCTCTTCCTTACTGTTTGTATACAAGATGAGTATTACAAATCCCACGTTGCCGAAGCGCGATTAATTAAGCAGCAGCAGTTGCCATCTGGCCGCATTCCGCAGCACAGCGCCGACAAACTTCAGCGCATTTTTGACAGTGTTCGTTTTGATGTTTCTCGCATTCGCTAGCGCAAGCTTCGCAGATATCCGCACAGACTTTACAGATTGCCTCTGCAAAGCGCGAACCGCGACTCATAAAACTAGCACAAGTCCAGCAGATGGCCGCACAATCGCGGCACAGACGCGCACATTCTGGCATTTCTGATGCAGGAGTCAGCGCCTTTTTCGCATTCAGTAGCGCACTGAACGACAGTATCGCAACAGGATTGGTGATTGTGTTGGTGTTCGCTCATAGGTAAATATCCCTGAAAAATTTGATATTTTAAAGGATTAGGCAGCATTTAACTGTCCTTAACTTCAGGTTGACATTTATAAATGAAATCAGGATGAAATTGTTAAACGCATTGTCCGCATTTTCGATCGCCCCCCCCCAGGGATGTTGAGTAAATCCAAATTAAATTCCCAGAATGTATTGGCTGTAATTCTTGGGTAAAAGTTTTTGCAACAGGTAAATAATCCCAAAACAAACTAGCAAATCCACCGTCACTAAAACTCCGAGCTTGAGCAGCGGCTCGGCAGGATAGATAAATTTATAAGATGCTAAAAAAACATACCTCACTACCATTGAATCCAGCAGATATATAGGAAATGAGTAAGCAGCCAATATTTGGATTAATCCAGATACTTTACTGGGAAGTCTGATGCTTTGAGAAAATGCCAATATCGACAGTACGAACAAAATTGCGTATCCTTGAGTAGATAGTTTAAAAAACGATCGGGCAAACCAGGCATCCGAATTCACTTCACTGAGTAGGTAATATTCCCAAATACTTGCTAGATAGAACAAGATAGTTGATGCTAAAATAAGCATTCTTTGGCGCTGAAAGTATCCTTGAATGTTGTCATAATAACCACCAAGAACTAAACCAGTTGAAAACGGCAAAATCCAACTAAAAAGCCAGCGCTCCATCAGCGGTATGGGTATTGAAGGTAAGTATTGGAGCGCAGCTAAGTAAAAAACTATGGTAAAAGCTACTTGAATTGTGAAACCGAAAGCCAAAATTTTTCTGGGTTCTAATAATCTTAATTTAACTAGAAGCCACCACCACAAATAGCATTGCACGATCGCAACTATAAAGTAATAGGGGGGCATCACAGAGCCTGTCAGCACATCTCTGACTAATCCAAGTAGATCGAATTGTTTGAGGTTACCCAAATTATTTAAGATGTAGAAAACTACCGACCAAAAAAGATAGGGCGGTATAATTCTCAACAGCCTTTTCTTTAAGATCAGCGTCGGATTATTTTGATTGTCAAGCTTGTTGGCAAGAAAAAACCCGCTGAGCAGTAAAAATGCAGGTACGCAGAAAAGCTGGAGTGTATCGATCGAGATCAATAGAATTCTGCGATCTTGACCAAATGCAAAGAAACCTGCATGAATAATCACAACACTGACGATAGCCAAAGCTCGTATTAAGTCAAATTCAGCGAACCTGTTAGAAGCTTTTTGCATTGTAAAAAAAGGGGTACTTAGGGGGGCAACACTCGGCTGTCAACGATATTTTTCAATAGTTTCAGTCTTAAGTTGACACGCTTTGGGCAGTGCCGTATCCCTACTGCATGGTGGGTGCAACACCATCACCGCTACAGTCTGATTAGACAGCGTTTAACCGCCCTTAATTTAAGGTTTACATTCACAAATGAAATCTTGATGAAAATTTTAATATTGATGGGACTTATAGTGCCGGTAAATAGCTCTTTCTCTGACAGCAATCCGGTATGCTATCATAAAATGGCAGAATTACCCTACTGTGAAAATGACAGAATGAAACTTATAAAAATGAGCCAGCAAAAATTAAAAAACCCAATTCTCCAATGGATGGGTATGGGGATAGCAATGCTGGTGTGTTGCCTTGTGCCTATGGCTGCTTTTTTCTTTCTAAACGGAAGTTGGCGGGCATTAGTTGGTCACGACAACAAACAGCCCGCCAGCAACCCGTCAACCAGTCAACAGCAGCTTCAACCTACTAAAAAGTCTACCGAGTGAAGGTGAATCGACCGTCTACCTTTTGACCGTTAATATCAGCAGTAATCTTCATCTGATACTGACCGACAACTTTTCCAGGCAGCAAAACTGTATAGTGCTGCTCTTTCTGGTCATAAGTGAAGGTAACAGTCTTTTGAGTGCGATCGGGCATCTGAATTTGACCTTTTATCTTCGCATTAGGTATTGCCTGGTGGTTGTCGCCTTTTTGCAAATAGAAATCCAGGTGAGTTTTATCAGCTTCTTTCTCGACCACCAACTCTAAATGATAGGGCCCTGATTCAACGACTTGACCGCCTTTGTTTTGAGTGGCGGCTATCTCTGTTCTTGCAATGGGTTTTGAAGACGAGACGGCAGAACTGTTGGCTGAAGTAGCAGCTTGGCTGTTGTTACTTCCAACTCCCAAAAATATTAGCCCCACAGTACCCAGAACAATTAAACCTGACTTTACTGTTTTCATGGTCTTTCCTCCTTTGATTAGGGATTTTGTACTCTTATAAATCTCCGAGCATTGACTTTCATTAATGCTAGGACATCCAAATGATTATTCCTTCTATTCCTCGCTCAACCGGATAATCTTGGTAATTTAGACTATTCATTTTGCGAGAAAGCTGTGCTGCTTATCCTGTGTTTAAATCATTTTAGGGGATTTCCGATCAATTGTAAGAAAACTGGCATTCTATTGATTGAAGCTAAAACGACCGTCCACTTTTTCTCCGTTAATATCCGCAGTCATTTTTACTGGATACTGTCCAGCGGTTTTAACGGGAAACAAAACCGTGTAATGTTTACCATCAGCATCATACTTGAGAGCGAGTGTTTGCTGCTTTCCATTGGGCAATTGAACTTGAGCCGTCACTTTTGCGTTAGGGACTGGTTCGTGCTTATCACTTTTTTGCAAATATAAATCTAAGTGAGTTCCAGTATCTTCTTTCTCAGGTACAAACTCTAAATGGTAAGCTCCTGACTCGACAACTTGACCGCCTTTAGATGCTTTAGGTTGCTCCGTTTTAGCAGTAGTCGCAGGGGCAGCAGTTGGAGCAGAAGACGCAGGTTGAGAGGCGACTGGAGAGGATGCTTGGCTGCTATTTTTATCGCTTGCTTGGTCGCCTTTACTGCAAGCTCCCAAAAATAGCAATCCGATACTGCCTAGAATAACTAAGCTTGACTTGAGCGCTTTCATTCGATTTAATCTTTGCATACAATGATTAGAAATCATGACACCCAAGAATGAAATTAGGATGAAATTTTCCAGAATGCAGATTTTTTTAATTTTTCCTAGTTTTTAACTTTTGGTTGCTATAGCGTAAAAAACTCTTCAGCAGCCGAAGGATGAATGCCAATTGCAGAATCAAAGTCTTTTTTGGTTACACCCGTTTTGATAGCTAGCCCTAAACATTGAATAATCTCTGCTGCGTATTCACCAACCATATGAGCACCTAGCACCCGGTCTGAATTACTGTCCACAACTAACTTGACCAGAAATTTCTGTTCCGGTGCAGCGATACTGTCGAAAAGTGGTTGAAACTTTTGGCTATAGCAGCGTACAGATTCACCAAATTTTTCGCGTGCTTGAGCTTCAGTCAAGCCGACAGTCGCGGCTTCGGGTTGGGAAGAAACTACTGATGGAATGTACTCAAGACTAACTGTTCGGGGGTTGTTGCCAAACTCGGTATCAGCAAAGGCGCGACCTGTAGCACTGGCAACGGGAGTCCAATGGGGTCGATTAGTACAATCTCCAACTGCAAAAATATTTAATTGTGTAGTGCGGCTGTATTCATCTACTGGGATGGTATCTTGGTTTACTTCAACACCTGCATTTTGCAGATTAAGACTATTCAAATTAGCGACACGACCTGTGACACAAAGGATGGTGTTTACAGTTAAAGTATCTTGGCACTCTCCTGACAAACTCAGATTTAAACCATCTTGTACTTGTTCAATTTTTTTAACGCTGGTATTGCAAATAATTTTAATTCCATGCTGAGTCAGTCCCTCTTGAACTATAGTACGAAGCTCTTCATCATAACCTGGTAAGATTTGGTCTTCAAGCACTATTAGAGTAACCTTTGAGATCAAACCATTCATAGTTCCTGCAAACTTTATGGCAATCTTGTCGCTGCCAATAATGGCGATATGTTCAGGTTGCTGCTTGAGTTCAAACATCTGGCGGGATGTGATCGCATATTCAATTCCTGGTATGTTTGGCTTTACGGCTTCCCCACCCACTGCAATCAAAATTTTCTCAGCAGTAACTACGCGCCCCTCAATGTCCAAAGTATGAGCATCTATAAAGTTAGCCGATCCTTTTATTAGCTCAACTCCTGCTTCTTGAAGGTGTTGAATATGTAACTGGCTCAAATGCTCAATGGCTCGATTTTTAGCTACCATAAATCTGTTCCAGTCAATGCGGTCATTAACTTTACCCCAGCCATATTCATCAGCATCTTCAAAAACGTGAGAGAAACTAGCGGCATAAGCCATCAGTTTCTCAGGAATACAGCCATGAATAACGCAGGTGCCACCTACCCGATCCCGTTCTGCGATCGCAACACGGACACCGTAACCTGCCGCTTGTCTAGCGGCAGCAACGCCTCCAGGCCCTGCGCCAATCACAAAAAGGTCATAATCAAAGTTCATAATTATTAATCCAGCTTCTAGCAGCACTAGGTTTCCTTATATATTCAGCTTTTCATAGAGGAATGAAATTAGCGTGAAATTTTTACTATCCAGGAATATCCTTTTTTTAGTACCCGTCTTAAATATCAGTTACCTCGCTAGATGTATATTATTTCTTTACTTATCTTAACAGAGTTGGGTTTTTCCTAGCCGACTTACTTACATAACTATGTTAGAAATAAAATCATGGTTGAAAATCAAGCATCATAACTTGCCTCAACTATCTTAGTTTCAGTTAAGACAGTCGTTTTAGTAACTAAAAACCTCCCAAACATAGAATACAATGCTGGCAAAACTAACAGCGTTAAGGCCGTAGAAGTAAACAATCCCCCCAGCACTACAACTGCTAGCGGTTGCAAGATTTCTTTGCCCGCGCCACTGCCAATTACTAAAGGAACCATCCCCAATGCTGATGAAAGAGCCGTCATTAAAATCGCCACTAGCCGCTCCATAGAACCCTCAACGATGACTTTCTGCAAAGGCATACCATCTGCTAATTTGTTGTTATAGTTATCAACTAGCAGCAGTCCGTTGCGGGTAGCTACACCGAATAAGGTAATGAATCCCACCATTGAGGCGACTGAAATAATCCCGCCGCCTAACGCAACTGAAATCACACCGCCGACTAATGCTAAGGGCAAGTTTATCATAATCATGGCGGTAGCTGGAATTGTCTTAACGGCAAAGTAAACCAGTACCGTGATGGCGACAAAGGCTAATAAGCCAGCCACAATTAATGTTTGAGTTGCCTGTTCTTGAGCCTGAAATTGGCCGCCGTACTGAATGTAATATCCAGATGGCAATTGTACTTTTTGTTTTACCTGGCTACGAATATCAGCGATGACAGAACCTAAGTCTCGCCCTTGGACGTTAGCAGAAACGACAATGAGCCTGGATACGTTCTCGCGGTTGAGGGTGTTGGGGCCAGTGCCGTAGTCAACTTTGGCAACTTGTGCAAGGGGAATTTTCTGTCCGCTGGGAGTATCAACTAATAAGTTGCGGATAATATCAAGATTGTGCCGATCGCGCTCATTGAGCCAGACAACCAAGTCAAACACTTGCTGTTGCTCTAAAACTTGAGAAACAACTCGCCCGTTGAGAGCAGTTTCAATGACTTCTGCTAAGTCGCCTACCGCCAAACCGTAACGAGCAGCCGCAGTGCGATCGAATTTAATTTGTACCTGTTTGATGGGGACTTGCGGCTCTAATTGCAAGTCTACAACGCCAGGAATTGCAGTCATCGTGGCTTCTACTTGTTTGCCGATCGCCCTTAATTGCTCCAAATCGGGCCCGAATATCTTAACAGCGATCGCACTTCTGACTCCCGACAGCACCTCATCCATCCGATGCGAGATAAACCCGCCAATATTAGCTGCAACGCCCGGTATTTTCGCAAATTCCTTTCGCAGCTTTTCAATAGTCGCTTCCCGGTTTTTCACTCCCTGTGAACTAATCTCTACATCCATTTCTCCAAAATTCACACCGCCGACATCACTATCGCCTGGAGCGCGTCCAGAACGCAAAGCTAAAGCTTCAAAATTATCGTCATTTTTCAAGGCATCCTGAATTGCAAAACCCACCTGATTTGTAGCATTTAAAGACTCACCGGGATAGAGAGAAGTAGCAACAATCAAACTGCGTTCCTGAAACTCCGGCAAAAACACTCTCCCCAAACTAGGTAAAATCACCATCGAAGCTACAAAGCCCACAACAGCTATTACCAAAACAATCTGAGGGAAGCGGATAGAAAACATTAAAGCTGGGCGATATAATTGGTGAGATTTGCGAGCAATCCAAGTTTCATCTGGGGGCAAACGACGATTGACTAATAGGATAGCACATAGTGCCGGAGTCAAGGTTAAGGCTACCAATGTAGAAGCAATAATTGATAGCAAATAGGACACACCCATCGGCGTAAAAATCCGACCTTCCACGCCAGAAAGCGCGAAAATTGGCGCAAAGACTACTGCAATAATTACTGTTGAAAATAACACGCTGACCCGCACTTCAACGGAGCCATTAAACACCACATCTAGTGGCGGAACAGGTGTTCCCGCCTGCTGGTTTTCCCGCAAGCGACGGTAGACATTTTCCATATCAACGATCGCATCGTCTACTACCGAACCAATCGCCACAGCAAGTCCTCCCAAGGTCATCGTGTTGATGCCTTGTCCTGTCCAATCTAAAATCATCATTCCCAGCAGCAAAGACACTGGGAGGGCGCTGAGACTGATAATAACTGTGCGCCAGTTCATTAAAAATAGGATTAGTACGATCGAGACAATGATGATGCCATCCCGGAGAGCATCTCTAACGTTTTCAATCGAAGCTTCAATAAAATTTTCCTGCCGAAAAGTGACAGTAACTTTGACATCTTTAGGTAAACTTGGTTTAATTTCCTCCATCGCCGCCTCAACAGCCTTCGTTACGGTTGGGGTATCAGCCGCAGGCTGTTTGTTGACAATGACTATAATCGCTTTCTTGCCATTTAAGATGCTGTCGCCACGTTGGAGTGCTGCACCGATTTTCACGTCTGCTACTTGGCTCAGCAGCACTGGCGTGCCCTTTCGGGCTGCGATGGCAGATTGTTTTAAATCCTCGATCGACTCAATTCGCCCGACTCCCCGAATTAACAATTCTTGGTCTGGGCTAATTAAAAATCCGCCCGGAGCATTAACATTTGCTTTTTTAACTGCTTCTGTAACTTGCTGCAAAGAAACATTAAATTCTTTCAGTTTGTTAGGTTCTACTAAAACTTGATACTGGCGTTCTTCACCCCCAAATATCACAATTTGAGTAACGCCGGGAACTGCTAAAAAGCGGTTTTTTACTTGCCAGTCCACAATTCGCCGCACTTCCATTAAAGGTGTCGTATCTGTAGTGAAAGCATATTTAATTGTGGCTCCCAGTGGAGAGCTGATGGGAGAAATTTGCGGGATTTCTACGCCTTGAGGAAGTTGGTTTTGGGCTTGCTGCAACCGTTCTGTTACTAACTGGCGGGCGCGGTAAATTTCGGTATCCCAACCAAAGATGACTTTAACGACGGAAATGCCTACAGCAGAAGAGGAGCGTACTTTTTCTACTCCGGGAGTGCCGTTAATCGCACTTTCTATGGGTCGAGTGACTAGAGATTCGACTTCTTCAGGAGCAAGTCCCGGTGCTTCGGTTTGAATTTCGACTTGGGGGGGAGCAAAGCTAGGAAAAACATCGAGCGGCATTTGTGTCAAAACTCGCAATCCCCAAAGGGTGATGAGGATGGAGGCGATGACAACTAGCCACCGTTGGGCGATCGACCATTTGACAATAGAATTGAGCATTTTAGCTTGGGGTGTAAGCGCTAGTCCCTAGCGGCTATTGACCGGAAGGTAATCTCCTCAATCTGACACAAAAGAATGAAATCAGAATGAAATCTGATAGGGTATCAATTTCTTTCAGGTTTTAGGTGGGTTGCGCCTAATGTGTCGCGCTCACAGGTATTCCTTTTCCTCAATTTGCATGTAGGGGGGGGACTGCCAGAAAGTCAGAACCAATTATACCGGGTTAACTAGCGGGATAGCCAACCTGGGCGATCGCTATTTCCTAAAGCCGATACAAGCCATACTGGTGAAGCGAGCTAATCCTATTGGGAACGATAAAAACTGAACGCGATTTAACCCGGCTTCACGTATTAGCGCTGAGAGTTTTTCCTGGTTGAAACATCGATTGCCCCAATGCCACTGAATGAGTGAGCCGAGTAGTCCCGATCGAGTCACCACAAGAACTAATGGTGCGCCCGGACGCAAAACTCTGACCATTTCTTGTAATCCCTGTGCTGGATTCAGTAAATGTTCAAGCATATAGGCACTCATGACACCATCAAAAGAATGGTCTGCAAATGGCAAGGTATTCACATCACTTTGACAGATTTGATGACGAATATTTGCCTGACTGAGTTGTTGATCGGCTATTTTGAGCATCTCCGATGAGATATCGACTCCAGTAATCTGTATTGTTGGATTAATAGTTTGAGCAAATGCCAGACAGAAGTCCGCTGTGCCAATACCACAATCACAAATGTTCAGGTTATCAGGCCAGTGAAGCAAAATATCAGCGTTTTTTAGCGATCGCCATAGCTCTCGATAAGCATGACGATAACCAAGAAAACGAAGAAGTTGATGCCACCAGGCAGCAGCTTTGTTATAGGTTTGAGACAGTTGTCTAGTTGTGGGATACACTCGTTGAACTGAAACCTGCCACCATCCAATCGTCCATTCCATTGTGAGACCTCATTTAAACGCTTTGATTAAAACCTCAAACTGCACTCGCAGTGACTTGTCATGAGGTGAGATTGGTGGAATTTGCCGATCGATACCTAGGAATTGATATACCGCCATTTGAGCAACTCGCACCGAATACTCAACCGTGAAGACAACATCATCAGGAATTTCGACAAACTGGCTGATGAAAGCTAGATTCTTCGAGCTACGAGGAATCGGTAACGGTCGATCCGTGCGTAAACGAGGCATAAACATACTTGTGATGTACGGCATCCTGCAAGGAATGCAGTTGGCAGATTCCACGACATCGAGATCGAATCGCAGATGGCCGCAGAGTTCTCGCAGAATTTCTGCACCGTTGCAATCGCTCATCGGCTTGGGAACGAAATCGCCCACGCGATCAGGAAAAAGAGCATATCCCCAGAAGACTTGTACATCAGCAGGCTGATTTATAAAGTGGGGTTGATAGGCGAGGACGATCGACATCAGCCAGTTTGAGTCTTTAAACGTGATCAGTCCGCCAGTTCCCGCTTGATTGCCACTAAATTTGGCGATCTTATCGAAGAATGCGGGGTTTTTCAGCGTGACTGTAAAAGACTCCCAGAGAGACTCTGCAATGCTGCTGTTGAAAGCAGCAGGATTCCCAAAATCTGGGCTTTGTGCCGCCAGTTTTTCCCACAAATTCCAACTGTCGCAATCCTGTTTAGTCAGCTTTTTGGGTGGACTCGTCATAGAACCCAAACTTGAGGCATCAGTCATCGATCCGTTTTGCAGAAAAACAATGTCGCCGTCTTTAACCGCGATGGTTTTGCTTTCACCATTCTGCTGATAATGAATGCCTGTCACCACAAAGTTGCCTTCTTCGGTGTGGCGATCGATATCTGTTACCTTGCAATCTACGATGAAATTGACACCTTGGGCAGCGAGCCAACTTTGTAGTGGACGAACCAATGAATCGTACTGATTGTAAATCGTGCGCTTCACCCCAGCGAGGGTTTCAATCCGAGAGAATTCGAGCATGAAGCGATGCAAGTAACGCTTGAATTCAACGGCACTGTGCCACGGCTGGAATGCAAATGTAGTCGCCCACATAAACCAGAATTCAGTCTTGAAAAACTCAGGGGAAAGCCAATCTGTGATACAAGTAGCACCCAACTCAGCTTCATCAGCCAAGCTTAGTTTCAGCAATTCCTGACGATTTTGCATGGAAAAGCCCATCGAACTCACAGGGACTTTCCCACGGCGGCTGTCAACGAGACGCGCCAGAGAATTTGACTTGTGGTGATCATTGAACTCCATCGTTTCGTCAAATACCGTTTGACCGGGCGAACTTAGGGAGGGGATTGACTTGTAAAGATCCCAAGTGCATTCATAATTGTCAGTCGTCAACATTCGTCCTCCCCGCATCGAATAACCGTCTACAGGGTTCCCAGATCCATCCAAACTCCCGCCCAGGAGGGGCTTTGCTTCTAGGATAAAAATATTTCCGCCAGGGAATCCGCCGTCGCGAATCATGAAGGCGGAGGCTGCCAAAGAGCCGATACCACCACCCAACAAATAGGCATTAGATTGCTTATCCATATCAACTAACTCCTCAACAAGCTTAGTTTAATCGCGTCTTACTTCTCTGTATTTCCCGCAGTGGCTTCTGCATCTAGGAGGAGTGCAAATTACTGACAAGGTTGCTTCTTCAGCTTCTTCCAGCATCACCATTGCTAGGAAGCTTGCTGTAGCAGCATAGTTTTCAGCTTTGTCTGCTCGATGAGTTGAGCGACTCGAAACGCAGAGGCGATCGCTCCTTCATGCAAGCCATCGCCAAGGTAGGCTCCGGCATGGTAGGTATTGTTCTCTCCATTGGTGGCAACCACTTCATCCCGGTATCGAAATGATTCAGTGGTATACAGCGGGGTGTGATGTTTCTGAATGTGAATGATGCGATCGGGTGTAATCAACTCCTCTAGTTGGAACGATAAAAAATTATGCTGTGGCGACGAGATACCGCAAAGCTGATTCAAGCAGCCGTTATAGCCCCAGCGGCTGTCTGCCTTTTGGAAGAAATCAAATTCTGAGGGTTGTGTAATGCCATGTCGGGCGTACATGGAAGTATCTCGATGCACTAAAGTCCTTGCATGGTTGGCTTTCCAGGCAGAAAACCGTTTAGTTTCAGCATCGGTTGGGTCTGCTAACAACGCCATTACCTGGTCAGGGGGCGTAGCAAACACGACTTTATCAAACTCCTGAATTTCACCTGTCGATCGCACAATTCTCACAGCATCCGAACTTCTGGAAATACGGTCAATCTCTACATTCAGCAAAACCTCACCCTTAAAGCGTTCCAGGATTTTTTCAATGTAAGAATACACGCCGCCTTTAACCCTGACCCAGTTGACTGCGAGATAGTCGCGTAACATCGGAATCGCCAACTCTGCTGGAAAATCATCAATCAGTTCAAATGGGATTGAATAGCTATACATAACCATCAACTTCAGCCAGGTATCGCGGATACCGGAGCCTCCCAAATATTCCGACAGCCGACGATCGGACAAATTTTGCAAGTTAGCAAATCGCGTTCTCAGCCATAATCCAGCGGAACGGGCATAGATGGTATCGAGGCGTAACTGTTCCATCAGCCCGTGGACACCTGCGAAGTTCTTCTCGATCGTGACTCCCGATAGAAAGTGGCTGCCATCTTTGAGAAACATGGCTGAACCAATATCGACGGGTTCTAGTTCTACCCCTAGCTCTTGCATCAGCGCGATGAAGTTGTAAAACACAGTCGGGAATTCGAGCACTCCACTTTCCAAAATTTCATCGCAATCGGACTGGTTCGGCTGCACGTTTTTGTTCAGTGTCCGAATGTGTCCTCCTAACATGGGCTGCCGCTCAAACACGGTGACATGATGCCCCTGTTTATCAAGCAGATAGGCTGTAGCCATGCCGCTAGCTCCGCCACCAATAACAGCGATTCTCATAATTGACCTCTAAGTTTATGAAATGGATAATGCGCGATCATCTGTTTAGTCGTCGTCTAAAAGCACGTCGCCGGACAATCGTTGATACAGTATTGCTCCCGTCCAAACTGTGCCAGCAAAGCCTGGATAGCCAGATGAAGCATTACAGAAATAGAACTGGTTGAGTGAGGTTTCGTGATTCAGTCGCCCTAGACCCATATTGCGCGGAGTCAGAATAGAACCGTAGGAATTGCCTTCGGGACACCAGCAAAAACGCTCATTAGTGGTAGGACTGCCTGTGATATGGAAGACCATGTGCTTTCTAAAGTTCGGCACATAGTGTTTTTCCACAACATCCAGGATGGAATCCAAGATTTCTTGTTTCTTCTGGTTGTAAGCTTTGCGATCGCTCTCCCGCAATTGCTTGAAATAGCCGTAATTGGCAACCGTGAGAAATTCCACAATTTGGCAATCTTCTGGGCAATCGCCACTCGCTTCTGTCAATAAACTTGGCGTTGTGATCGCAAAACTAGGATTAGAAAAGTCATGGCGATCGTACATCTGTGCGAAGGATTCATTCAGGTCTTGATGCCCGCTATGGGCGAGGTTCCACTTGCCAAATCCATAGTCTCGCAGGTCGATATCCTTGACGACGCAATACGCCATGTAGTTAGATGCCGAATATTCATAATTGAGTTTTCGGCGTACAGTTTTGGAGAATTTTTCCTCACCAATCATCTTGGCAGCTCTTTGAGGGTCAATATTGCAAATCACCGTCTCACCCGTAAATTCGGAGGTCTGATTATTGGTGAGATCCATTGCCTGAACTCCCGTAACCGTTCTGTCTGTAACTCTGAAATTCGTGATTTCATGGTTTAGCAACACCTCTCCCCCATGTGATTCGATCACCTTGACTAAGGAATTAATCACATCCTCAAAATGCTGGGTTGGGTAAAATGCACCTGCTTGATAGCCTCGGAACAATGCCACCCAAGCATAAAACGAGAGTTGATTTGGAGGTAGCAAAAAATCCAGCCATTGCAGGGCTAATAGGGTCTGGACAGCTTGGGGTAGCTGAAACTTGTCAAATACATCTTGAAGTGTGCTGTTGAGATGCTGGACAGCACATAATGCTTCAATTGGATGTTTGAGTAATTTAATCGGCTTGATTGGAGGAGCAATTATTTTCAAGCCTACGCCAGTCTTTTCTACTTCGTTAACGAATTGGCGAATGCGATCGCCATGTGCCGGAAATAGAGCAGATAATCGCTGGATCAGTTCTTCTGGTTCTGAGGGAATATCCAACGCATACCCCGGCATTCGCATATGGTCAAAGCCGTCCGGGTCATAACGTTCAAAAGTTACTTCCTGATCCAAGCCCAGTTTTTTGAGCACTTGATTGACAGTTTGCCCTTCACCACAGTTCCAGACGTAGTGAAATTGAGCATTGAATGTATACTTTTTAGCCATTGTAAACGTATGCCCAAATCCCCCTGGATGCTCGTGAGCTTCGAGGATTTGCACAGTCTTGCCGGAGTTGGCCATCAAAGCACCAAAGGTCAATGCTGATAAACCACTGCCGATAATCAGGTAATCCGGTTTCATAAGAGAGTTCCTCGATCAATAAACATCTTTATGAGATCGCCGTAGCGCCTGTAGCCTGAGAATTGGACATCCAGTAAAAGGCTCTGAAATTCAAGTCAAAGCCTTTTACACTGGGTTAACTAGGGCGATAGCCAACCTTGGACATTGCTGCCTTAATTGCTGCTTCAGGAGATTGAGTTTCTACCGATACAGTCTTAGTTTTTGGATCGCCCTGAACAGTAGCATTAGCATCAACTGTTTTAATCGCGTCAGTGATGGTGCTTACACAACCACCACAGCTCATATTGGGAACTTTTAGTTGGAGTTTCATGGTGTTAAATCCTGAATTTTTGGTTGTTTATTTAGGAAGAATATTTTAGACAATTCTCCGCTAGGAGAGGCTAGGCCAACAGCCATCCTCTTCTCTGAGAGTACGATAGAATTGTGAGAATGTTATGAGCGATTCAAAACTCTTCAAGCTTTTTCTCCTTGCTGTTGTGGCAGTAATCTCTACAATCAACTGCTTGCTCAGTCAGTGCGGTTAAATACTCTAGTTCAAGTTTTCTCAGATTGATCAGAACTTCATCTTCTTTAAACTCATCTTTGAAACCGACAACAATTAGGTCACTCATTTTTTTCTTTTAAATAAATTTTAACAACAGAGATTAGTCCCTTTTAACTAGCCTGATAGATGCCTCAGTTATTCATTGACTCGATAATTTCTCATCATGCCAGCGTCTTCATGCTCCAAGGTATGACAGTGGTATGCAAATAAGCCGTTGTATTTCTCAAATTTCATGAGCAGCTTCACTCGCTCACCCGGCATTACCATTACAGTATCCTTCAAGCCCTCGTCTACATAGCCATCCTTGACAGTTTGCCATCCTGCGGCAAGTTCTGGCAGCACTTCCCGACTAATAACTTGAAACTGCACGCCGTGTAGATGGATAGGGTGCGCCATCCCCTTCGCATCCATCATGGCTCCGGGATTGAGTTTATTGACAATCTCCCACTGTTCGATCGAATTTAGCTTTACGGTTTCTTGCGGTAATGCAGTATTCATTTCAAAGGGCTGCCCATTAATCACCCATTTCATACCTTTGAGAGAAAGCTCAATAGGTCGTGGCTGGGTGGCATTAACGGCATCTTCTGGACGCAATAGTGGTAGGGCTGCTAGTTGACTGGGGAGTCGCAGAGTTTCTTTTTCTTTGCGCTCAATCTTGACGTTGAATAGCATCATCGCTGAACCAAGTTCTGGGGCATTGTCAGAACTCATCATGCCGCTCATGCTGCTACCTCCTACATTTTCTGCTCCTGAAAAAGCCAGACTATTTAGAGATACTTCTGTCCCAACTTTCAACTTACTGAAATCTGCCCAAACATCAATCCGCTCACCTGGCGCTAACATGACATACTTTCGTTCGGTAGGTCGAGGCAGTAAGCTACCATCAGTGCCAATTATGGTCAGTAGATCGCCACTGCTCCACGCAAGCTTGTAGATACGTGAATTAGATCCATTTAAGATGCGAAGGCGGTAGACTCGTGTCGCCGCAGAAAGTGTGAAGTTGGGCTTACCATTCACGAATATCTTTTGACCCAAAAAGCCCATCATGCTGCTCATGTCACCCATCATGCCGTTGCTGGATTGACCGGAATTACCCTGTTGCATCCCGCTCATGTTGCTATTACGGGGGATACCTATTTTGCTACCGAGATATAGAAGTTGATTATCGGCATCTAAGGTGCGATCTTGCAGTACGATCGGCACATCATAAGCCTTGGTGGGTAGATTCAGGGCTGCTTCTTCTGCATCTGTGACTATAAATAGCCCCGCCAAACCAGCATAGGCTTGCTGTCCTGTAAGCCCGTCTGGATGAGGATGAAACCAGTTTAGTCCTGCCCGATTAATCACCTCAAATTCATAGACATAGGTTTGTCCAGGCCCAATCGCAAAGCGAGGATGTCCATCCATCTCCTCTGGTAA
The DNA here is from genome assembly GCA_043767465.1 of Cyanobacteriota bacterium. Lineage (GTDB taxonomy): Bacteria > Cyanobacteriota > Cyanobacteriia > Cyanobacteriales > Microcoleaceae > Microcoleus. Next base: position 18,762 of record JAYUGZ010000133.1, on the reverse strand, counting down.
AATCAATCCATGCCAATGCACAATGCTGGCTTGCCCTTGAGGAAGGTTATTTTGGAAGTTGACCCGCACGCGCTGACCTTTGCGAACGCGAATAATCGGGCCTAAATAACTATCGGGAATGGTTTGTAAGCTGTTTGGGTCGCCCTTGACCAGTTGTGCTGTGTAAGACCAAACTTGGGTCGTTTGTCCCGGCAAGATTGGAACCGTTGTCGGTGCAGCCTTCAGGTTGATTTCAATATCGGGAATGAATTTCGCATTCGGGCTACGGGCTACGGTGTTCCCCTGAGCCATTTCTGTGGTGGAAGATTGAGGCGAACAACTGGATAGCAGGCTGTGAATTCCGCTTCCGATGACAAGTCCGCCTGCAAGTCCAGTCCCTCGAATAAAGTTTCGGCGGGTTAGGGGATGTTGGTGAGTGGCTTTTATGGGCATATGGCTCTCATGAATGCGTAGTGAGGTTGTTTTGTCCGTTCAGAACTTTGCTAAGCCACTTGGTAGCCAGCCGCCGTAATTACATTCTTGATGGCAGCTTCTGAGGCTTGAGTTACCACTGATACAATCTTGGTTTTTGGATCGCCCTGAACGGTCGCTTTAGCATCGACTGTTCTAATCGCTTTAGTGATGGTGTTTACACAACCACCACAGGTCATTTTGGGAACTTTAAATTGGAGTTTCATAGTGTCAAATCATGATTTTTATGTAGTTGATTTAGAAAAAACGTCTTGGACAATCAGCAATACTTTTCTCTATTCTTCAACCCTTTTCGCCTCAATGTTCTGGCAGTAATCTCTACAATCAACTGCTTGCTCAGTGAGTGCGGTTACTGGATGGAGAGCACACTTGAGATAGGGATTCTGGCTAAAATACCGACAGCGATGACACGGAGCCTTGGGAGGCGGTTTGAAGATGAATGAATGCTGCCATCGCTTGGGAATACAAGCATAAATTGCAGCAGCGATCGCCGAGATTAGAACCAGGCTAACAATCATCAGGAAAGCAGCATCCAGTGCAGGAAGAGTTTCAATCCCTCGTTGGCTTGGAGGAAGTGAATTAGATGGCTGAGTTGCGATCGATTTTGCTTCCATTTGCTGTAAGTCTATGACCTATATGTGAGCGAGAGTAGGTTCAGTTTTTTCAGTTTTTATTGTGATGGGATGTTGCACACTCAAAACAGAACAGGGTGCATGGTGAAACACATAGTTACTGACGCTCTCCTGGATTAACTCTTTGACACCGGACAGTCCCCGGTGTCCGATGACGATCAGATCCGCTTCCCACTCTTGGGCGATCGCACAGATGGTTTTACCGGGGTTGCCCACAGGGTCGCCAATTTGTTGCATAGATTCTGCGTCTACACCCGCTGCGATCGCCCGTTCACTATAGGCTTGCAGTAACTTCAAGCCCATCTGTTCGTAGGTTTTCCAATGCTGTCCGTAGAAATCTGCTTCTGCATTAAAATACTCAGGATTGTAACTTCCGCTGATAAGTCCTTCAATCTGGGGAAACCCTTTCTCCTGCATATGGATAATATGGAGCAGGAGCAAACTGCCTCCGGTCGTTTTTGCCTGAGCGATCGCGATTTCAACAACATGATCGGCTAGATCCGATTGATCGATCGCCACTAGAATTTTGTGAAACATAGAATCTCCTTTCAGAATGATACGTGGTGGCTTCGAGATTTCTTGGAGCTACGACTTACCCTGCTTTACTTTTCGTAAGAACTGCCTGAAGTTGTGCCTCATCTTCGTGAGATAACGAAGTTCGTAGGACTTTTCCTTCAAATTTGCTCAAGTCGTCCAAAACCTTGTCAGGTGTAGACTTTCTCACCAAAACAAAAATGGCAGAGGTTCCAGGTTCGATCGTGTTGCCTAGTTCTTGAATGAAATTGTCATCAATGCCGATATCCGTTAAGGCACCGGAAAGGGCACCCACTGCTGCACCAAAAAATGCCAGCATGGGATGAAAGAAGATCAAGCCGATTAACAGCCCCCAGAAGCCACCACTTAACGCGCCAGCGGTAACGAGTTCTTGAGTTTGTTTAATCTTGACTTTACCATCTTTCTTTCTGACCACGATCGCTGCATCTTCTAGATCGATCAGATATTCCCGCTCTAGTTTTCTGAGATCAAGCAACACTTCATCTGCCTTAAATTCATCAGGAAAGCCAATCACAATTAGATCACTCATATTTTTCTACCTATTAAAATGAACACTCAGCTTTGAAGAGGAAAAACTTGCACGAAGATAATCACAGTTCCTAGTCCCCAAAAAAAGATAGGAACACCGTTGTTTTCTATCTCACCGGAAGCTTATTGTAGAGGCGAGCAACGAAAGCAGCGTACAGACCTATACCCACAGACCAAACGAGAAGACCTACGATAAAGCTTCCCCAGGTAACGTTTGGGGTGATACCAGACAGATTGACGTGAAGAACATAGCTAAATAATGTCATTGTTGCTTGAGGTGCCACTGTCATGAACAGCACACAAACTAAATAAGCAATGCCTGAAGCGATCGCTGTGGCAAAAAATAGCGATCGTACATTTAGCCTTAGCACTGAGTAATTACGTACACGATTTTCTTCGCTATGCTGAATACTACGGGTCATGATGAGACTCCTGTGAATGAGATAGTTTTCTTTGAGTGTCGCGACGACCCCAGGGGACAAATGCAGGGGTCAGTGCGGCATAACGAGCATACTCCTCACCAAATTCTGCTAAGGCCTCCCGTTCTTCTTGGTGTGCTAATCGGATATACATCGTGACCAAAATGGGGAACATCAGCAATGTCAAAAGAGTGGGCCATTGCAGCAAAAAGCCCAACATGATGACAATGAAGCTGACATACTGCGGATGGCGAATTGTTGAATATGGCCCTGAAACCGCCAATGTATGACTTCGTTGAGCTTTGTAGAGAACTTCCCAAGCATTTCCTAAATAAATCAGTCCTCCAAAAACCAACACGCTACTCAAAAGATGAATCGGATTCAAATGAGGATCGCCTTTCCACCCCAGCACTGTCCACCAAAGATGCCCAGCATCATGGGAAAAAATGTTCAGTCCTGGATAGCGGGTTTGCAGCCAGCCTGAGAGTAAGTAAAGAGTTAACGGGAACCCATACATTTCTGCGAACAATGCCACAATGAACGCTGAGAATGCCCCAAACGATCGCCAATCTCTAGGGTTATGCGGCTTGGTGAAACTAAAGGCAAAGATGATAAATATCAGGGAATTAATAATCACTAAACCCCACAGTCCATAAGCAGGAACGTTACTCATGTCCTTCATGGTTCGAGCTCCTCAAAGTAGATTGATTTGTAGAGTCCAATTGAGGGTCTTTAGCCAGAGATTGGCTATTGCCACCGTTACCACCTCCATGTCCCCCATGTCCTCCGTGCATAAATAGATGCATCAACATACAGATGAACAATATAGATAACAACGGGAAGAAGCCCACTAATTGCGCCAAATGCTCTGTGATCAGGAAGAATGCAATAATCCCGATCGACACATACAGCACAACCTTAATCGGCAAGCTGAGACGAGTTGGCTGACGATTCTCTTGCAGAGAGGCTTTGCCAACGGGCTGGGGCGGATTTGATGAACCATGTTGGTGCATAAAGACCTCATTGTGAATAGAACGAGTCGCGATTCCAGGCTTGTTACCATCCTTGCATCTGTGCGATTTCAGCGCTCTGAGATGTGATGATTGACTGAGCCAAAGTACGGATTTCTGGATGAGAAGCACGCTCAGATGCCATCTTCGCCATCATCACTCCCATTTGATGATGGGGAATCATTTGTCGCACAAATTCCTTATCAAAGTCCGGGGCTTTCTTGAGCGCGTCGAGGTCGGTTTTCATGCTCATCATGCCCTGACCCATCATGCCCTGACCCATCATGCCCTGATCCTGACCCTGACCCATCATGCCTGAACCTGTGCCCTGCCCTTGGTTGTGGTGGTCTCCCATCATGCCCATGTCAGTCATTGAATGTGGAGGGACTTCTTTGGCGTACCACTGTTTGTACCAGGTACGCATCTCTTGAATTTCAAGAGTTTGCTCTTTTTTAATCGCTTCAGCTATTTTCTTAACTTCTGGCCGTTTGGCGCGACTAAAAGCAAGATCAGCCATTGCGATCGCGTCTTGATGATGAGGGATCATCATTTCGATAAAATGCTGATCGACTCGGACTGATCTGGGTTGTTGAGGATTTCCTGATGGAGGTAATGACTGAGCCGGTTTGCTGTTACCAAGAACAAACCCCGTCACAGCACCACTACTGAGTAGCCCGACTAAGCTGTACACCAAAAACTTCTTATTCATAACTCCACCTGATTTGAAAAATAACTAGGTTTCAATACTGGCTGCTGCAAAGCAAGACGCGATCGCTCATGCAACAGCCAACGCGGTAAATAAATAGGTTTTATGCCGTTGCTTTAGCCATCTGACGGCAAGATTCCGCACAACGACGGCAGGCTTGAGCGCACTTCTTACACGGCTCGTGGTCGTGCTTCTCACACTCAGTCGCACAGCGATCGCACGCTTCTGCACAAACCGCACACATTTGAGCGTGCAGGTCAGAATTACGAGCCATGAACCGAGCGCAGAGAGTACAGGTATCAGCGCAATCGCGGCATAGCTTAATACATTGAGCCATCATCTGCACCATGTCACTGGTTAAGCAAGCGGTTCCGCATTGCTCACACTCACGAAGACAGTCGAGGCAATTCTGAATGCAGGTTTCTAGCAGAGATTGATGAGATTTAGTAGTAGTAGTAGTCATGGTTTTAAGCTCTTAAAGAATCAACACAACGAAGAACAGATTGTTATGCCCTTCACCTTGGTTAGGGGATGACTAAGTTCTTATATCTCTCAAGCTACGCTCAGACTATGAGAAACCTATGAGCGATTCAAGGTTTACGTCTTTAGGAAGATTTTTCCAGATTTTTGGCGATGAGCAATTCATTTCATCCTGATTTCATTCTTTCCCATCATTATTGGAGGATTCCGCCCATCTGACACCGCAACCAGCCTGTAAAGGAGTTAGACTGATGAAAATTTTGGTGGTAGAAGATGATGAGGCAATTGCCGACCTACTTACTTGCATTCTCTCCAACCAAAATTACGTGGTTGAAGTTGCTAACGATGGAGAGCTAGCTTGGGAACTGATTGTCGTTTATGACTATGATTTACTGCTAATAGATATTACGCTCCCTCGTCTAGACGGAATAAGTCTCTGTCGTAGAGTCAGAGCGCACGACTATAAAATGCCAATTCTGGTGGTAACAGGGCGAGGCAGTGGTCACGATCAAGCGATCGGGCTGGATGCAGGTGCCGATTCGTATATGGTGAAACCGCTCGATCAGGAGGTATTGATTGCTCGAATTCGAGCCTTGCTGCGTCGCACAGGAACGGCTTTTCAATCTGTGCTGGAGAAGGGTAGTTTGCGGCTCGATCCGACAAGTCGTGAAGTTACTTACGCAGGGCAACTTCTATCCTTAAGTCCCAAGGAGTTTTCGATCCTAGAGTTGTTTTTGCGGAATGGTCGTCAAGTCTTTACCTACAGCGTAATTTTGGATCAAATCTGGGCGTATGAAGAGACTCCCGGCCAAGATGCCGTAAGAACTCATATTAAGGGGCTACGGCAGAAATTTAGAGGGGTCGGCGCTCCCACAGATTTGATTGAAACGGTTTATGGACTGGGTTATCGGCTTAAACCCTTGGAAGCGATCGCTGATTCAACCAAGACGGCTCAACTCACCTCTAATGAAGCGACTCAACCGATTCAACCACAAACCCTCAGCGCCTTATCCAAGCGTCAAGAAATCGATCGCGCATCGAACGACTTAACTACAGAACGGAGCCAGCAGGAAGAGTCTCTGTTTGCGAATGAGCGTCCTCTGTTATTGATCGTTGATGCCGATCGCCAACTGGCCCAACAGTTGATGAATGAAGCGGTGGACTGGGGATTTCGGAGCGCGATCGCCACGACACTTTCCGAAGCCGAAACGAAAATTGAGCAGGATGCGCCTACCGTTGTGCTACTCGATCCCGATATTACTCATCCCACAACAGAGAGTTTAAGGCTGCTGGCAAAGCTCAGTCATCAAACTCCTTCTGTGCCAGTTCTAGTTTTAACCAGTCACGATCAATTAACCGATCGCCTAGAAGTTGCCCAACTCGGCGGACATAGTTTTTTACACAAACCCTTGCCCCCGGCTCAAGTGCTGAAAGCGATCGCACAAGCGGCACAACAAGCAGAGACAGCAAAGCAACGGGTGATGGTCGTCGATGACGATCTCCAAATTCTCGCAACTCTGAAGGAGTTTTTAGAACCCTGGGGATTGAGCGTAACAACGCTAAACAATCCTCAACAATTTTGGGAAACGTTGAAATCATGCTCGCCGGATCTGCTAATTTTAGATGTGAAAATGCCTGCTGTGAGCGGCGTTGAGCTTTGCAATATTATCCGCAACAATTCGCGCTGGGGGCGCTTGCCGATCATTTTTTTGACGGCGCATACCGATGCTGCGATCGTCAATCAAATGTTTTCAGTGGGTGCAGATGACTTTGTGAGCAAGCCGATCGTGGGGCCAGAATTGGTCAGTCGCATCATCAATCGTCTAGAACGGCTCAAACTCCTTCAGAATGCTGCTGAGACAGATTATTTGACCAAACTATCTAACCGCCATAAGTCAACCCAAGACTTAAACAAATACCTTCAACTTGCAAATCAGCAGGATCAATCGCTCTGTCTAGCAGTTCTGGACTTAGACAATCTCAAACAGATCAACGATCGTCACGGGTACAATACTGGCGACATGGTAATGCGTCAGTGGGGACAATTGCTCCGGCAGACTTTTAGGCAAAATGCAGTCGTTGCTCGCTGGGAAAGCGATGAATTTGTGGTTGCTTTATCTAACATGATTAAGGCAGATGGCATTCAAAGACTCACTCAATTATTAGCAACGCTCCACCACAGACAATTTGTTGCTCCCGATCAAACTCAATTTCGGATCGCATTTAGCGCTGGAATTGCTCAATATCCAGATAATGGAACAGATTTGCCTTCTCTTTATCAAGCCGCTTCCGAAGCATTGCATCAGTCTAAAATTGCTGGGTGTGCTTGTATTTTTTCTGCGGAAGACTCTAGGGCTATTCTCAAACAAACGAAGTCTTAATTCATTATTAAAATTATAAAAGTTAAACTTTTCTTACCTCCTCATAACTCAATACGCTTGGGTTAAAACTGTTTATTCCTCGGAGATCCCCCTCGCATCCCCCGATCGAAGGGGGACTTTGAGTAAGTTCTTGTCCCCCCCTTTTTTAAGGGGGGCTAGGGGGGATCGGGCTTAACTGAACCGTATTGCCTCATAACTTTCTCATATTGTTTTATTACAGTCAAAGTGGGTATGCAAGGACTGTTGCATACAATCACCTCCGATCGCGCGCATTCTGGCATTGGGGAAGGTTTTGTATATCAGATAAATTTAGTGGCGATCGATGATTAAACCTGCGATGGAGAACAGTTATGTTAGATATCGATGAAATGAGCACAAAAGAGATTATGGATCTCTTGCACAAAGTAGGATATGGGCACTTAGGTTTTGTGGGTGAAGGACATCCCTATGTTGTGCCTATGCACTATTACCTCAGAGACTCAGAAATATATATCTTCACAACGGTCGGAATGAAGACTGAGTACATGGATGCAAATCCAGAAGTTTGCTTACAGATCGAAGAAGTTCAGGATGATCTGCTGCACTGGCGCAGCGTTGTTGTGAATGGTCGCGCTGAACGCCTCACTGAGCAGCAAGACATCGATCGTGTGATGCAATTTGTCAAAACGCAGAATCCAACACTTTCGCCTGCGATCAATCGAACCTGGATCGATGCCTGGGGACGTGCAGAGGCGATCGCAATCTATCGCATTCATCCCAGTGAAATGAGCGGACACACGACTGATGGAGTTAGCAGTCAGTGAAACTCGAAAAATTTGGACAAACTTATGTCACAAGTTCGCCCTAGCTTCATTATCTGTAAATCTGCCAACTAAGGTATCACATTAAATTAAGAGGATTCATTTATGAACCACGATCACCATAATCATCAGCAAACGCAACCCAAGGCGGGACACGCTGGACACGATGAACACGGAAAGCAAGTTAAAAAGAATCCGCCTGATTCTGACCCACACAGCAACCATAATGGTCACGATCAACACGCTGGACATGATGAACACGCAGGTCACGATAAACACGCTGGACACACCCCAGGTATTTTCAAACAACGCTTCTTTATTTGCCTCGTGCTAACGCTGCCCGTTCTCTATTTTGCGCCAATGTTTCAGCATTGGTTTAACTATCAAGCGATCCAGTTTTCGGGATCGGATTGGGTTATTCCCATTTTCGCAACGATTATTTATTTCTATGGTGGCTGGGTTTTTCTGAAGGGAGCCTATTACGAAATCCAAAGTAAAATTGGCATGATGACTTTGGTTGCTCTAGCCATCACCGTGTCGTTTGTCTACAGTGTGGCAGTGACTTTAGGCTTGAAAGGAGATTCTTTCTACTGGGAACTGGCAACCTTAGTCGATATCATGCTGCTTGGTCACTGGATGGAAATGGCTTCTGTGCAGGGAGCCAGCAATGCGCTAGGAGAACTTGCAAAATTAGTCCCTTCTGTCGCTCATAAGCAGGTGAATGGGAAGACAGAAGATGTCCAAGTAAGTACGTTGGTTGAGGGCGATATAATTCTGATTCGTCCCGGTGAACAAGTCCCAATTGATGGTGAGATCGTCGAGGGGACTTCCAACGTCAATGAATCCTTTCTCACGGGAGAGTCGCGCCCGGTGGTCAAAAAAGCCCCTGATGAAGCGATCGCCGGAGCGGTCAATGGAGAGGGTGCGCTGACAATCAAGGTGACTCGTACCGGCGATCAAACAACCTTGAGCCAGATTATGCGTATGGTTAAGGAAGCGCAGACATCTAAAAGTAAATTTCAATCACTAGCCGATCGACTTGCCTATTGGCTAACTTTCATCGCGATCGGGATCGCTACCCTAGCATTCGTCGTTTGGCTATCGATTAAACCAGATGATCTAACCTTTGCAGTGAGCCGTGCGGTTACTGTATTGGTGATTGCTTGTCCTCATGCGTTAGGGTTGGCGGTTCCCCTAGTGCTGGTCAATGCTACGGCAATGTCTGCTAAAAATGGCATCCTGGTGAGAAACCGAGAAGCGTTTGAACGAGCCAAAAGCATTAAAACAATCGCCTTCGATAAGACGGGAACATTGACGACAGGACATTTTGGCGTGCAACGAATTTATACAGATAGTATAGATGAGTTAAAAGCTTTGGGCATTTCTGCTTCCCTAGAATCTTTATCAGAACACCCCCTCGGACAATCGATCGTAGAAGAAGCCAGCCATCGCAAAATCGAGCTTTCTAAAGCCAGTGATTTTAAAGCAGTTCCCGGTCAGGGCGTTGAAGGCGTAGTAGACGGTCAGCACTATCGCGTAGGCAGACCAGAATGGGTTCAGGAATTGAAATTGCAGTTTCCGCCAGCGTTGGAAAAGGGACTACAAGAACGTGAATCTCGTGGTGAAAGCGCGATCGTCCTGATGGACGACAAGCAAGTTCTCGCCCTCTTTGGGTTAGCAGACCAGGTGCGACCATCTGCACGAGAAGCGGTTGTGAAATTACAGAAGATGGACGTGCAGGTGGTCATGATTACAGGCGATGCCGAAGCAGTTGCTAAGGCTGTTGCTGGGGATTTGAAGATTGATCGCTACTATGCTCGTGTCTTACCACAAGATAAAGCAGCGCTGATTCATAAACTCAAAGCTGAGAAGCCAACCGCCTTTGTGGGCGATGGCATTAATGATGCACCTGCTTTAACCGAGTCAGACTTGGGACTCGCTATCGGGGCGGGAACCAACGTTGCGATCGAGTCTGCCGATCTAATCTTGGTTAAAAGCGATCCTCTGGATGCCAGCTATGCGCTTAAGCTTGCGAAAGCGACCTACATGAAAATGACTCAGAACTTGTTTTGGGCAGGTGGGTACAACGTTGTTGCCATTCCCTTAGCGGCAGGAGTTGGCTACCCATTCGGCGTTCTATTAACACCAGCAATAGGCGCAATTTTGATGGCCGTTTCGACGGTAGTTGTTTCAATTAATGCCATGTTGTTACGTCGCGTTCGTTTGAATGATTAAGCACATCAGAACAGGCTGTGTTACCTCTGGTTTTCCCGTTTTCTGCTGTAGTTGAGGAGCAAGGGTTTGTGTCTAAGAAAAGCATCCAAATTCTAGCGGCACCAGAAACTAACCTGTTTCTCTTTGCCTTTTTACTCAATTTTGTTTACGAAGTTTGGCAGGCTCCCTATTACGAGTTCTACGGAAGTCCGTCTTTAGCCGACAAAATCAAAGACTTGACTCACTGCTCCTTCGGCGATGGGGTCATCATTCTATTTAGTAGTTGGGTGGTGAGTGTGTTAGTTCGTTCGCGGAATTGGGTGCTTTATCCCACCTCGAAGCTGGCGTTCCTGTTTACCAGTATTGGGTTGGCGATTACTCTGGTAATCGAAACCTATCGAGTTAATGTTTCTAAAGTCTATGGGGTTCCGGTACTGGCAGTACCCATTCTAGGGATGAGTTTCCTAGCCGTAATTCAGTGGATCGTTTTACCGCCATTCATCCTTTATCTGGCTCGCCGTCATATCTTGGGTTATCCCGACCAGAGGAGCTAATAACCTGTGTAAGGCGATCACTATTGATCTATTGGCACACTCAATTCGATTGTTACCTCAAATTCGGAGATGTTCCAGTTCCGCAATGCTTCATACCTTCATTCAGCAACGCCCAAAAAATTTTATGCAGCTTAAAACTTCAAACTCGAACGCTCAGACAGAGAGCAGTCAGCCCATTCTGACGCAGAATGGTCAAGAAATTCAGCCGTTTGGCACACTTCTTAATCTATCCAGTCCCCAGGATTTGCTATCGACTCTGCAAGAACTTCGCCAGACCGTTGAAAGCGAAGGAGAAGCCACCTTTAACCAGTGGCAATCGCACATTCAGCGTTCTGAGTTTCTTCCTAGTGCCTTGAATTTAGCTGAGTATCTGGCATTACGTCGGCACGATCTACGCCACCTCCAAGCCGCACTAATGCCCTGGGGCTTATCTTCGTTAGGACGGATTGAAGCACGAGTAATGCCCAATCTTGATGCCATCATTGCCACCCTGAAAGTCATTTGTGGCAAAGACTCTGCCGAGCATCTCAACCGCCCACCGATTGAGTCTTTTTTTGAGGGCGATCGCTTATTACAAAAGCACACGGAAGAATTGTTTGGTCAGTCCCCGCCCCAGCGTCGGGTCAGGATTATGGTCACGCTACCTACCGAAGCCGCCACTGATTATGAGATGGTGCGAGAAATTATGCAACGAGGGGCAAACTGTGTGCGAATTAACTGTGCTCATGATACGAGCGAAGTTTGGCAAAGCATGATCGGTCATGTCGATCGTGCAGTACGGGAAACAGGAAAGCCTTGTAAGGTTATGATGGATTTAGCTGGTCTCAAAATCCGAACTGGAACAGTCCTTACACCACATCATAAAAAACGAGTTTTTAAAGGCGATCGCATTCTGCTGTCGCGGGGTGAGCCTAAACACAAACATAAAGCAGACGCAGGTGAGTCCATCCCGTCACACATAAAGCATTTTCAAACTTGCTGCACAGTTCCCGAAATTCTCGATTTATTAGAGGTTGACACCCCTATATATATTGACGATGGCAAGATTCGGACTCGCGTGGTTGATACTGATTACCAGTTACCCGATGGAAAATCGGGACTGTTACTAGAAGTGACTAATGCCAGCCCCAAAGGAGTCAAACTCCAACCTGAAAAGGGTTTAAACTTCCCAAATACGATCTTACCGCTCAGCCCACTGACTGAAAAAGATTTATCCGACCTAGATTTTGTTGCCGCTCATGCAGATATTATTGGCTACTCTTTTGTGCAGCGACCTGCCGATATTGAGTTACTCCAACAAGAATTAGACAAACGCTCTAAGGGGCGATTACCTCGACCTGCAATTGTTGCAAAGATTGAAACCGCGATCGCCGTTTCCAATCTGCCAGAATTAATCATCTATGCAGCAGGTAAGCAATCATTTGGTGTGATGATTGCCAGAGGTGACTTAGCCATTGAAATTGGATACCAGCGTTTAACAGAGATCCAAGAAGAAATTCTCTGGCTTTGCGAAGCGGCTCATGTTCCTGTTATTTGGGCAACTCAAGTCCTAGAGAGTTTGGTGAAAAATGGCATACCTTCGCGGGGAGAGATGACTGATGCAGCAATGGCAGAACGCGCTGAATGTGTGATGTTAAACAAAGGGCCGTTTATTGCCGAAGCGATCGCCATTCTGGATGATGTTCTAACACGCATGGAAGCCCATCAATTGAAAAAAACACCCCAGTTGCGGGCATTGCATTCCTGGTAGAGTTATCCACAAGAAAGTGTCAGAACTGAATTCTTAAGTTTAAGACTAGTAAATTAAATAAAACCCTGCTTTTATAAAAACTATTCCTTAAGAAGGATGCCTTAACCAATTTTAATCGCCGTCATATGTTGGGTTATCCCGACCAGAGGATCTAATAACCAGTTTTGTCTCTTTTTATGAGTAAAAGTATATTCTTGCTTCTTGTTTGCTTATTTGTGGTCATGATTGGCTTCGGAGTAAGTCAACCTGTACTTCCTTTCTACTTCAGACATTTACATACAGCAGGTGTTTCGCGTGAGGCGATCGCGATTCACACTACCTTATTAACCAGCATTTATGCCTTCGTTCAGTTAATTGCAGCACCGTTTTGGGGGCAATGGTCAGATCGAGTCGGCAGACGACCCTTAATCTTGCTCGGAATTGCCGGTTCCGCGATCGCCCAACTACTATTTGGGTTTGCCTCTTCCCTGACAATGCTGTACGTTGCGCGAGCAGTCGGTGGGTTTCTATCCGCTGCGATGCTGCCTGCTGCGGCGGCTTATATCTCTGATTTAACGGCTGAACGCGATCGCGCCAGGGGGATGGCTTGGTTCGGTACAGCAGTGAGTCTTGGAGTGATTGTTGGTCCAGCTTTCGGTGGCTTGACAACTCGTGAAGACTTACATTTCACCCTTGGTCTTTTCGATATCAAAATTGAAAACTATGCTCCTCCGTTTTTTCTAGCTGCGGTTTTGATGTTCTTAACGCTGCTAGTCGCTCTCCGCTGGTTGCCGGAATCGTTGCCATCGAGATCGGCAACTGTACTCGCTCATCAGCCAGCACTAGATTGGACAAAGCTTGGTAAGTCGCTATTACTGCTGTTGGGTTTAACGACGATCGCACAGTTTGGACTCACGCTCTTTGAAGCCGTTTTTGCGTTGTATGCTCAAGAAATATTGGGATACGGGCCCATCCAAACAGGCTTTGTATTCATGATTTGTGGCTCAGTGATGGCAGTCTTTCAAATCATTGCAGTGAGCTATCTGTCTCGATATGTGAGTGCGATCGCCCAAGTTGCTCTGGGATTTGCACTCATGGGAAGCGGAATCTCCCTGCTGCTAATGGCGAGATCGCTTCCCATTGTGCTGGGAGTTGTTGCTATATTGGCATTCGGTATGGCATTGATCACCCCAAATGTAGCTGCTTTGATTTCAAAACGGGGCGGTGAACACACGGGAACGGTGTTAGGAATTCAAAATGCCGCCAATAGCCTCGGACAAGTTGGGGGATCGATGTTAGGGGGCGTTCTGTTTGCATGGCAGGTAAGCGCCCCTTATAGTTTTGCTGGCGTTTTACTGGTTGGAACTGGCTTCCTGCTGGGTTGGATGAAGAAACATCAGCATCGACAATTCAGGTAGAACACTACCCTTGTGGCGATCGTTGGAATGATTAAGCACATCTTTAGCCGCAGCAGCAGGCTTAAGTTGATATCCAAAAATCAAATCACGATGAAATCTTCATAATTTCATACAGGTATTCGGATGGTGGCATCAGAAATAAAATAAATTTACAATTTTTAATAACTTTCCCCTTGACTCTCAAGCCTACTTGAGGGTTTAGACTATTTATAGTTTCCAGAAGAAACTTTTCGATTCTAAATTTACAGGTAAAAAGTCAATGACTAAAGCAACTCAGACTAAACGATTCACTCTCGCAGCTTTGACGGCAGTTCTCCTGACAGCAGGTACAGCCGCTGTTGTCTTTGCCGCCGGCCCCTGCACTACTCCTACTCCTGACTGCCCTCAAGCTAATTGCGATAAATAATTTTTATTTTCCCAGTGCGTGTAGATTCCATCGCGGATTTTTCGCCGGGATAAGGAAGAGAATATCCGACAGCAGCAGTAACTCAATTTTGAGTTACTGCTGCTTTTTTCCCAACTACAAGTATTGACAATAGAGAATATTTTATCATAAAAAATTGGGTGAGTATAACCAGCACAAAAAAGTGAAAGTGGCTCCCGCTATAATGATAGGGGGTCAAACTTACCTAGAACTGCTATGACAAAATTTGAAACAGCATCCCTAGAACAGCAGCTACTAAAAATTGGAGAACTAGCCAAGCAAACTGGTGTTGCTGTAGGCACCCTGCGATACTATGAAAGCCTAGGGTTACTGGAACCTGCCTTACGCAGCAGTAGCGGCTACCGTTACTACACAGCCGATGCCGCGAGACAAGTGCAATTTATCAAGAAAGCTCAAAGACTCAACTTTTCTCTTCAAGAAATTCAGCAAATTTTGGTATCTCGCCGTGAAGGAATAACAGCTTGTCCGCTAGTGCAAGACTTATTAAGTCGCAAAATTGATTTTCTTGAGGAGGAAATTCAGCGCATGAGTGCGTTCAAAGCTGAGTTGGAAGCTTATAAAAAACTTTGGACAAATCGAACTTCAGACAATCCCAATAGCGAGCAACTTTGCAGCTTAATTGAGGGTGTTCAGTAGGATTGATCAGTTCGCTATTTCAGCTTTAACTACCTTCCCGTCTTCAATAACTGGCTGAGGCTGTTGAGGTCGTAAAATATTCCCAAATTTAGCATACAAAGCTGGCAAAACTAACAGAGTCAAGGCAGTAGAAGTAAACAATCCTCCTAAAACTACTACTGACAGCGGTTGCAGAATTTCTTTTCCCGGGCCGCCTTCTAAGACTAAAGGTGCTAAACCTAAAGCTGAAGTTGAAGCCGTCATCAGGATGGCGTTGAGCCGTTCCATCGAGCCTTTAACAATAGCTTCCTTAAAAGGCATTCCCTCGGCAAATTTAGTGTTGTAGTTGTCTACTAATAACAAGCCATTGCGGGTGGCAACGCCAAATAAAGTGACAAAACCAACTAAAGAAGCTACAGAGATGATGCCGCCAGTCAAAGCTACAGAAATTACTCCTCCCACTAATCCGAGCGGTAAATTAATCATAATCATCGCAGTTGAAGGAATTGACTTGACGGACAAGTACATCAATACTGTAATTACAAGAAAAGAGATCGCACTAAATATCATAATATTTTGCGACGCTCTTTGTTCTGCTTCAAATTGACCGCCGTACTGGATAAAATAGCCAAAAGGCAACGGCACCTCTCGTTTTACTTTAGCTTGAATTTCATTCACAACCGATCGCAAATCTCGACCTTTAGCATTAGCCGCCGCCACAATCAACCGAGAAACATTCTCGCGGTTAATCGTATTTGGGCCCGTACCGTATTTGACTGTGGCAACTTGGGCGAGGGGGATTTTGTTACCGCTTGGAGTATCAACCAGCAAATTCTGAATAGTTTCTAAGTTATTTCGGGCTTCAGGCTGCAACCAAACAACTAAATCAAAAGTTTGCTGCACCTCCAAAACTTGAGAAACAACCTTGCCATTCAAAGCTGTTTCAATAATTTCTGAAAGTTCTCCAATCTTTAAACCGTATCTACCCGCAGCTTGACGGTTAAACTTAATTTGAATTTGTTGCACTGGCACCTGCGGTTCGAGTTGCAAATCCACAATTCCTTCAACTGTTTTCATTTGCTCTTCAACTTTTGCACCGATGCTACGAAGTTGATCCAAATCCGGGCCAAAGATTTTGACAGCAATCTGACTTCTGACACCGGATAAAACCTCATCCATCCGGTGAGAAATAAAACCCCCGATATTTGGTGCAACTCCCGGCAATTTACCAAACTCCTGCCGCAGCGCTTCCAAAGTTTTCGGTCTGTTTTTCATGCCCTCCTCGCTTAAACCAATATCAATGTGAGCTAAATTAACTCCCGCAGCATCAGCATCACCCGGAGCTCTGCCCGATCGCACTTGCACGTATGCAAACCTGGTATCATTTTTAAGTGCATCTTCGATCGCAAAAGCCGCGCTATCTGTTGTTTCCAAAGACACCCCCGGATAAAGGAGGATAGTATTCACCAAAGTTTGCTCCTGAAACTCCGGCAAAAACACCCGCCCAAAGGAAGGTAAAATAATTAATGCTGCCACCATACTAGCAGCAGCAAAAGCTAAAATAATCGCCGAATAGCGCATTGACAATTCTATAAAAAAATGATAGATGCGCTTGCAAAATCTCGGCAGCCAAGGTTCCTGGGAACTCATGCGTTTGTTAGGCAACAAAATAGCGCAAAGGGCGGGAGAAACGAGCAGCGATTCCAGACTAGAAATCACCACCACAACCAGATAAGTAATCCCCATCGGCGTAAAAATTCGACCTTCTACACCGGGCAAAGTAAAAATTGGCGAAAACACCACAATGCCAATAACAGTCGCTCCAATTAACGAATCGCGCACCTCCTGACTGCCATCAAAAATCACATCCATCACCGGGCGCGGATGCAGAGAAGCCGTGTTTTCTCTCAAATTGCGGTAGGTATTTTCCGCATAGACGATCGCATCGTCGATCGCAGTGCCGATCGCCACAGACAACCCACCCAAGGTCATCGTATTCAATCCCAGACCCAGCCAATACATCGCCAGCAGCGCGAACAGCCAAGTCAGAAAGAAATCTAGCAAAACAACCGCCAGAGTGCGCCAATTCATCAAAAACGGGATGAGAATAAGGGTGACAATGATGCTGCCTTCAACTAAAGCCGATCGCACATTCTCCACCGAGGAATTAATATACTCTTCCTGTCGAAAAGTCACAGTAACTGTAATATCTTTTGGCAGAGCTTCCTGCACCTCAGCCATTGCTGCCTCAACCGCTTTCGTTACCGTCGGAGTATCAGCAACTGGCTGTCTGTTTACCATCACAATCACAGCTTTTTTGCCGTTAAAACTGCCATCGCCCCGCTTGATTGCAGCACCAATCTTGACATCAGCTACATCACCAATTCTGACGGGTGTTCCCTGGCGAGAGGCGATCGCAGATTGCTGCAAATCTGCGATCGATTCAATCCTGCCCACACCCCGAATCAAAGTTTCTTTATCCGGCGTAATTAAATAGCCCCCTGGCGCGTTAACATTCGCAGTCGCCACAGCTTCTGATACTTGCTGCAAAGATACATTAAATGCTTTCAGTTTAGCAGGTTCTACTAATACTTGATACTGCCTCTGATCGCCGCCGTAAGCCACCACTTGAGCAACGCCAGTCACAGCTAAAAGGCGATTTGTAACTTGCCAATCAACCAGACGGCGTACTTCCATCAAAGGAGTAGTTTCTGAAGTAAAAGCATAGGTAATAACAAGGCCTACAGGTGAAGTTGTCGGAGAAATTTGCGGTGCTTCTACTCCTGCGGGAAGCTTGCTTTGAGCTTGCTGCAACCTTTCTGTTATCAACTGGCGCGCTTGATAGATTTCAGTATCCCAATCAAAGATAACTTTAACAGCAGAAAGACCCACAGCGGAAGCCGATCGCACTGCTGTCACCCCAGGAGTTCCATTGATCGCACTTTCGATCGGCAATGTTATCAAAGACTCGATTTCTTCCGGCGCTAAACCCGGTGCTTCCGTCTGGATTTCCACTTGTGGCGGTGCAAAAGGCGGGAAGACATCCAGCGACATTTGGGGGATAATATACACTGTCCAAAGACTAACAATAATGGTGGCGAGAACGACTAGCCAGCGGCGGTTAATTACCCATCTGAGAATAGTGCTGAACATTTGATAATTTGGGAATTGGGCATTGGGAATTGGGCATTGGGCATTGATAAAAACAGCTATCCGTGTATCCGTGACTTCCGTGTCGTGCTGTTACTTTAAACTCTTGACTTCTGTCTCTTGAGTTTTAACGTGATGGTTGTTATTGTGTAACAGCAATTCATTGTCCAAAGCCGATGCAGATGCGGAAAAACCATTATTTGTGGCATTGTTTCCAGAATCCGCTGCTATTGCTGGAAATTTGCGCCGATTTCCCCACAACACGCCGGCTGTGAAAGTTAGGGATGCGATCGCAACTCCTCCCCCTATTCCCGCCCACCATAAAGACACGGGTAAATTATTAAAATTAATTTCTGTTACCTTTGGAGTTCCCTCTTTTTTTGCCTCGTCTTTTGAGGGCTTGCTGCCGCCCCGCAAAGATTGAGCGTAAAGTTGAGGTGCGCGCTGAGTAACGATTAAATCTCCCTCAAACAAACCGCTTTTAATTTCCACTAAATCCCCGGAAGTTTGACCTAGTTCGACTTCAACAGCTTGAAACGCATCGCCATTTTTGACATAAACGGTTTTTTTGCCGTTTGCTTCAACTAAAGCAGCAGCGGGAATTACCAAAACATTTGTTGCTGTTTTATCGGTTAAAATCTCCAACTCTGCGAAC
>JAYUGZ010000132.1:0-5702 GCA_043767465.1 Cyanobacteriota bacterium | reverse complement strand
AGAGCGGGCGATGGATTTTTACGATCGCGCAATCCAGCATTCCAGCGCCCAGGGATACATTCAAGAAGAAGCTTTAGCCAATGAATTAGCCGCCGAGTATTATCTGTCTCTGGGAAGAGAGAAAGTTGCCAAAACTTATATGACCGATGCTTATTACGGTTATATCCGCTGGGGCGCGAATGCGAAAGTTGCTGATTTGGAGGAACGATATCCGCAATTGATAGTACGGATGCCGGAAATTGACACTTCTTTGAGCAGCAATCATCCCACTCTCACTGTAACTTCGGCTACCGCTACTGGTAGTCAAAAATCTCTGGACTTCGCTACAGTAATGAAAGCATCTCTTGCCATTTCCGGCGAAATTGTTCTCGATTCCTTGCTGGCAAAATTGATGCAGATTTTGCTGGAAAATGCGGGGGCCCAAACTGGGTGTCTGATCGCATCAAAGTACGGTGAATTTGCCGTAGAAGCAGCGGGAGAAGTTGACGGCGATGTGCGGGTGCTCTCAGGCGCGGGCTTGGACTATGCGTATCCGCGATCGCTAATCAATTTTGTCGATCGCACTCTCGAAGATATTGTCCTCCACGATGCCCGCAGCGAGGCTATTTTCAACACTGACCCCTACATCGCCGAGCACCAGCCCAAATCGGTGTTATGCGCGGCGATCGTCTATCAAGGCAAATTAACCGCGATCCTGTATTTGGAAAATAACTTAACAACCGGCGCTTTTACAGGCGATCGCCTAGAAGTTTTGAAGCTGCTTTCGTCTCAAGCTGCGATCGCCCTCGAAAATGCCCGCCTCTACGCTAATCTAGAAACAGCCAACCAACAATTAGCCGAGTCCAACTTGACTCTCGAAGCAAAAGTTACACAGCGTACCCAAGAATTATCAGAAAAAAATACGTTGCTGTCCCAAGAAATTCAAGAAAGGCAAAAAGCCGAAGCAGCAGCACAATCTGCCAGTCGTGCCAAAAGTGAATTCTTAGCTAACATGAGCCACGAATTGAGAACACCATTAAACGGTATTTTAGGTTACGCTCAAATCTTCCAGCGAGATAAACATTTGACCGAACAGCAACAAGATGGAATTCGCGTCATTCACCGCTGTGGCGAACATTTACTCGCTCTAATTGAGGACATTTTAGACCTGTCTAAAATCGAAGCGCGGAAAATGGAACTAAAACCAACAGAGTTTGATTTTGCCGAATTTATTCATAGCGTAACAGCCATTTGTCGCATTCGGGCTTCCCAAAAGGGAACAGCTTTTAACTGTGAATATCTGTCATCTATTCCCAAGGTGATTGCGGCTGATGAAAAGAAGCTGCGACAAATTTTAATTAATTTAATTGGTAATGCAATTAAGTTTACTGAAGTTGGTGGCGTTACTTTTAAAATTTCAGCAATGGAGAGGACGGCGGCCTTGACTAACATTAAGATTCGATTCCAAATCGAAGATACTGGTATTGGAATCGCTACTGATGAATTGTCAAAGATATTTTTGCCTTTTGAACAGGTAGGAAATACTCCTCGTCACACCGAAGGAACCGGATTAGGATTAGCAATTAGCCACCAATTAGTAGAGATAATGGGCGGCGAACTTAAGGTAGAAAGCACTTTGGGAAAAGGTAGTATTTTCTGGTTTGAGTTGCAGTTAGCGGAAGTTGATAGTGGCGAAATAAATGACAAATATTCCGCAAAAATAATTAAGGGTTTCAAGGGTACTAATAAAAAACTGTTGGTAGTCGATGATAAGTGGGAAAATCGGTCAGTTTTAGTGAATTTACTCGAACCTTTGGGTTTTGAAATACTTGAAGCAACCGATGGGCAAGATTGTTTGAATAAAGTTCAGGAATTTCAGCCGGATTGCATTTTAATGGATTTGGTGATGCCGGTGATGGACGGATTTGAAGCGGTGCGGCAAATTCGTAAGTTGCCGCAATTCAAGCACACGATCGCGATCGGGACTTCTGCTAGTGTTTATGAAGCTGAGAAGCAGGAAAGTTTGATAGCAGGGTGCAATGCTTTTATTCCCAAACCGATCCGGGTGGAGGAACTTTTAGATTGCCTACAAGTTCATTTGGGTTTAGAATGGATCTATGAGGAATTAGAAAATCGGCTCACGGACTCTCAAGTCCCGCACAGTCAATCAAAAATTGAGCCGGCAGAAATGATTGCTCCTCCGACAGAAACAATAGCCATACTGTTTGATTTGGCCATGATGGGAGACTTGGGAGGTATTCAGAAACAAGCAGAAAAACTTAAAAAAATCGATGTCAAATATGTACCTTTTGCTAACCATTTAAATCAATTGGCAAAGGATTTTGAAGAAGCAAAAATTTTAGATTTAGTACAAAAATACAGGAATCAGTGAAAATATGAGCATTTTACCATTGGAACCGAATATCATATTAATCGTCGATGACAACCCTAATAATTTAGCAGTGCTGTTTGATTTTTTGACGGCATCTGGGTTTAAAGTGTTGGTGGCGAGAACGGGGGAGAGCGCTATTACAAAAGCTGAGTATTCAATGCCGGATTTGATTTTGCTGGATGTGCTGATGCCACCAGGAATTGACGGGTTTGAAACTTGTCAGCGTCTGAAAGCTAATGATAGTACAAAAGACATCCCGGTAATCTTTATGACGGCGCTGAATGAGACAGAAAATAAGGTAAAAGGGTTTGATTTAGGAGCAGTTGATTATGTTACTAAACCGATTCAAAATGAAGAAGTTTTGTCGCGGGTTAAAGCACATTTGAGCATTCGTAATTTGACAAAAAAACTTCAGGCTCAAAATGACCAAATGCAGCAGGAAATTGCCGATCGCGAACAAGCGCAAATCAACCTGCAATCATTGACAGAAGAGTTGGAAAAACGGGTAGAAGAACGCACTGCTGAACTTTCGGAAACTAACGACAGACTCACAGTAGAGGTTAAAGAGCGACAACAAATGCAGGAAAATTTGCAGAAATCTTTAGGGGAACTCCAGCACGCTCAAACTCTGCTAATTCAAAGCGAAAAAATGTCAGCTTTGGGGCAAATGGTGGCCGGTATTGCTCACGAAATTAACAATCCCGTCAATTTTATTTGTGGCAATATCAACTACGTTCGCGACTATACTCAAGATATGATCGCTATACTCAATCTTTACCATCAGCACTATCCCGATCCAGCAGAGGAAATAGAAACAAAATCAGAAGCGGTGGATCTAGAATTCATCAAAAAAGATTTGGTGAATATGCTGGAGTCGATGCAGATTGGAGGCGATCGGATTCGGGAGCTCATCTTCTCTATGCGCTATTTTTCGCGGCAAGAAGGGCTGGAGATGAAACAGATTAACATCCACGAAAGTATTGACAGCACGCTGATGATTTTGCAAAATCGGTTGAAGTTTAAGCCGAATCGTCCCACAATTGAGGTGATTAAAAAGTATTCTCCTCAACTGGTAACTATAGAGTGTTTGGGGGGCGAAATCAATCAGGTATTTATGAATATTTTGGCAAATGCGATCGATGCGATCGAAGAATGTAGCAGCCAGGAAAATGTCGGTGAAATAAAACCAAATCCCTATCTGATTCAGATTAGCACGGAACTCAGCAACTATAACACCGTAACTATTAAAATTTCCGATAGCGGTGACGGAATTAGCGAGGAAGTACGGGGGAGGATATTTGACCCATTTTTTACTACGAAGCCGATCGGCAAAGGTACGGGAATTGGGCTGTCAATTAGCTGGCATATTGTAGTAGACAAGCACGGTGGGATGTTGCGGTGCACTTCTATTGCAGGAAAAGGGACTGAATTTGCGATCGAACTGCCAATTCAACAAAAAGTGCGAGAAATGGCCGCCTCCGGTTCCAAACTTGGAGGCCGCTAATTATTGGTGTCAACTTAAGACTAAAAAATTACTCCAAAACTGTAACAAATACACCTATAAATCCGGCTGTTCCTGATAATCTTCCGCAGAACCAGGGTCTAATTCCCACCGAGCTTCATCTCGATGTTCAAGCATATCTGCTGTGTGCAAAATAGCTCCATCGGCCATTTCTATGCCCGCCGCAGCTCCGAGTTCATCAACCATATCTTGGTCAGGAGTTGGAGCGCTTCCGCCCACCAATTCCTCGCCAGTGGCGCTTTCTTGTTCCGCCGCCGCAACATCGCCATCATCATCGCTGATGTGGGAACCGCTCGAACCATATTCCGAACTGCTGTCATCCAAAGTTGTGATGTCGTCTTCCCTCAATCCCGGTTGAGTGATGACGCCAGTGCCGTAAGATTCAGTAATTTGTTGAGGCAAATTGCCAGAATTATCGCGTTGTTCTGTTGCTTTTTCTGCTCGTTTCTTTGGCTGTGCCACGATGTTTTCTCCTGAGTTTTTTTTAAGATAAGACGCGATTTCAACCCCCCAGTCTTCTGAACCCAAGCGTATTGGCATAATAACTGCTATTTAAGCTTTGAGCTTCTATCCCAAGAAATATATTGATTTTAATCAGCTATTTCATTGGGAATACAAAAAGCATCGCCCTTCCAAAAGGGCGATGCTTTTTCAAAGGAGCACTAATTCTATTCGGGGAAATCAGGGATGATCCATTTGGGCGGTTCCCTCCGTTTCCTTCTCACCGCTTCCTCTGCTATTTCTAGCATTTTGTCGAGAGAAGTATTTTCAATAAAGTTTGACGTTGCCGCCGCATATTCGCGCTTCGGGCACTTGTCGCCCAAAACGCAGCCGTTGACGCAAGCTACAGCACAATCGACAGTGTTCTCCACCATAACTTTTTTCCTTTCACGGTTCCAACAACTAGCAGGCAGATACTCTGGGCGAATTTGTCAAGAGACTGCCCTCTCTGTTCATTTTACTTTACTTAAAGACGAGCAAGATGTCGATCGCCCTCACAAAACTGTTATAAAATCAAAGCAACCTACCAAATCTGCCGATTATGAGCAATTTTCTGCGCCGCTTAAAACTTTTACCTTGGCGAGAAATGCTGCAAATTGCCGCCCTCGTCAACTCAATCGTGATGGGAGTGGAGCTATTTTTAGCCTGGGGTTTCACGCAATCGCGGGTAATCCGCAACATCGTGACGCTTCTGTACGGCTCCTCCCTCGGACTCTTGATACCTTTCGCCGCCGCAGTGGGGATGGGAGCTTTAGCAGTGTACTTTTTAGAGTATTGGCAGCAACAATATTTACTCAACCGGACTAATTTGTGGGTTTTAGTTGTGTGCGTGCTCTTCGGTTTGGTATTAAAGTCATTTTTGCCCGTACCTGCTTTGTTAGCAAGTTTATCAGAAGCTGCGCTAATAGGAATTACTGTGGGAGTTTTTTGGAAGGGCCGGCCTTATTGGCGATAGTTTTTAGTCATTGGTCATTAGTTATTGGTCATTAGTTATTGTAGGGTGCGTATTTTTTGGGTTGAGTACAAAAAGCTATGGTTTTCTCCGATGACGCACCCTACTAATTAGACTAAAGAAACCGGGTTTTTCACCGATATTGACGGTTTCAACCAAGTATTTTGATAAAAAACCCGGTTTCTGACCACCCGTGCATAAGTCCTACTTAGTTAAAGTAGAAATTTCCTCTTCCCTCTTCCCTCTTCCCTCTTCCTTCTTCCTTCTTCCTAATGACGGCAGAACTGATAGGTAATCGGTAATCAATAATCGGTAATCGGGAATTCTATCCGTTACATCCGTTAAATCCGCTACAC
>JAYUGZ010000131.1:0-5705 GCA_043767465.1 Cyanobacteriota bacterium | reverse complement strand
GACTTCAGTCCGCATCCATTAGAGGACTGAAGTCCGAACGATCAAACCTGAGAATGACATCAAGCAATAAAAATCCCAGTAACTTTGTCTTGATTCATAGTCATCTGTGCCACAAATTCATCTCCACCATCTGCAAAACTCAGCTTCCACAAATAAATCTGAGAATCACCTTGTTTTAAATCCCCAAAATAAGAAATTGAATATCCGTTTTGCAGGCGCGAACCAAGCTGATCGCTAACATCTTCAAACATTTCTTGTGTAATCGCCGCTTTGTAACCAGCATCGCCTACAGTAGTAAAAAGCTGGTAATTTTTCGATGCCGTAGAATCCAAAATCGTCTGCAAACAATCGATGACGTGTTGAGAAGGAGCTGTCGGGTTCATCAAGATATCCTTAATTTACGGTTTTTTCAGAATCTTCTACCTAAGACCGCTGTCTGACCGTTAATTTTACCAGATTCGCGATCGAATCCCATAAAGTAGAGACACGGCACTGCCATGTCCTACCCGAGCATTTACATCGCCTCAGCAACAATAGTCCGGTGTCGGAGAGTATTGCAAGTAATAGTCGGCGCCCCGAAACCCGAATCAACCAAAGCTTGCTCAATATCCAACCCAAAATACTGATCCAAATAAGGCTCCGTACTCTTGAGAAGAGTCAAAATATAAGGAGGCATTTTGGCATAAACTTCCGACTGAGGATTCATATCCATAATTGCCAAATGTCCGCCAACACGCAGCAAGCGCCGAGCTTCCCGGAATACTTCTTTAGAAGCTTTCTGTGGCAATTCGTGACAAACTAAACAAATAGAAACTAAATCAAAACTAGCCGCAGGTAAACCAGTAGATTCAGCAGCAGCGTGCACCCAAGTCGGAGATTTTTGATTAGACAATTCCGCTTCTCGTTGTTGGGAACGGTATTGAGCAACCGACAAAAAATAAGGTGACAAATCCACCCCAGTCATCTTTGCTTCCGGGTAAACATCCGCAAGCGCAAAGGTACTCATCCCCACACTGCATCCCAAATCCACAATATCTTGCGGTATTTTAGAAATTTGAGCTTTGACAATTTCGTGATAGCTAGCGCGGAGTTTAGCATCGCCTTCTGCACCCGCTTCCGGCCAAATTCCCGCATGAACCGCACGGGCTGCAACTTCAACTTCTGTCGCAGCTTCCCAACTCATATTACCTTTTTCGTAAGCGTGGAATGAAGTTAGATAATATTTCGGATAAACGAGATCAGGATTTTGGACACTGAACAATTCTGCATCCCAATTCCGGGACAAAAGTGCTTGCGCTTCTTCTCGCCAATGCACTCCGATTTTTTCGGCTCTGTTTATCATCATTTCCCGCGCTTGGTGCTTGGCTAGAGCGGCCAAAGGCTTGATGGAAAGTACGCCATTTACTAAGCGCGATGCTAGTCCCGGAGTTTTGTTAACTGCAACAGTCATATTTTATATTTTTCTGTTTTGCGCCATCTATCATAACATATATATATTATTTGATTTAATCAAGAAAATGAAACTTTACAAGGTGGGTAGTGAGGAATGCGAGTCCTTTATTGAATGCGGACTCGCATTCCTAACTACCAAGCAATCTGACTGTGAGCATTAGATTTCAGGTGAGATTTCGGGGGAATCGGGAATCGGATTTATGGGAGTTGGAGTATTTGAAAGAACACTATCAAGTATGGTTATTTAGGAGTTTGTTGTGAGCAAGTCAATTGTGGAATTGGTTGACAATTTGCCGGATTCTGGGATTACTGTGATGATGCTCAAATCCCTGGATTTTGTGGTGCCGGGAGAATGGAACAATCTATCTGGTTTTGATAATACTATTCGATCGCTCACAGGGGAAACCGATCGCGCTTTAGTACAAAAAATTCGCGCCCGGACGATCGAGCTTTACGCCAACTCCAACGAGCCCTATCAAGGCGCAGTCAAGCTTTACCAGCTTGCAGACAGCGCTGACAGTGCCTTAGGCGCGACGGCTATGGCGAGCAAAATCGGCGAAAAAATCGGCTTTTTGTCATTTATGAGCCGCCTGACTCCCAAGGCTGACACCACTCAAACGATCGACTTATGCGTCAAAGTGGCGATCGAACTCATCGTCTTCTGCAAACTCCACAAAATCTCCCTTGACAACGTGGGAAGCTTTACCAATTACTTATCAGAATACAAAAGCGAATCTCTAATGCGAATGGCTGCATTAGTATGCGCTGACGGCTTAATTCCCCTCGGCCCGGACTTTATCAAAGTAGCGCAAAATACCCTAAGCGGCTTAAATCCTGCAACCTTGCAGCAAAACTCCACATTTCAAAACATCAGCAACCTAATTCCCGGCGCCAACAATGCCCAAAAATTCGGATTTGTGACCACAACCTTCGCCTCAGCCCAAGGTTGGATGAACAATTTAGTGCAGTCTCGCGGCTTAACTCCCGCCACAGTCTTAGGAAATCTCAAGCAATACGTCGATGTTACCGATGACAAATTGGATTATGTCGCCGCCTTTTTGGACATGACTACCAATTATTACGAGCATACCGGAATTCAGACAGTTGCTCGCCAATTGATCGATCGCGCTTACGCCGAAACATTATTCGCCCGAATGTAAGCTGCTGCGATGAATCAAATGCGAGGTGCTAGATCGTGCACCTCGCATTCCCAGGATTGCTTATTATACCTATTGGAAAAATAGCTGGACAAGCAAGATGCTTGTCCCACAAAAAATTTTTCTTGTTGTTGAACAGATAAACCCAGTTTTCTCAATGATCAAACCCGTTTTCTACATCCAGGACTAGATCGATTCAAAATCCTGCACATCTTCCCTAAATGTCCTGACTGTTGGTTCGTTCCCTAAATCTTGAGCTAATAGATCGATACCGTCAATAACTTGATTTGGCTGTGCGATACTCAAAATCTCATAGCATTTTTCCCGATATTCAGGACGTTCTTGAAAATACTGAATCGATCGCTCTAGCGGTTGCATCACTTGATAAGCAGCTTCCGCTTTGTCGATCGCCTTTTGGGGAATAGAACTCGCCAACCTGAGCATTCCCAAATCGATTAAATCTCTCGAATTTACGCGATTGCTCACCCATAGATCGGCATTCGCCAACAACTTTTGGGCAAAAATATCGACTAAATTCAAACAAGGAACAGGCGACAAATGCGGATAACTCGGTTCACCGAACTGAATTCGCCCTTCACAAACCATCTCAAACTTAATCGTTGTCCCGTCCACAATCACCGGAAATCTGATCCCGTACTGGTTGGCTTGAATGTCCTGTGGTAAGAAAAGGGAATCGCGCCCAGAAAAAATCGCATCATAACCGCCTTCAGCAACTCGGCGGCGCAGGAGACGGTAGCCGCCATCCATCGGACACATAAAATCAATATCCTTGCTCAACCGATATTCCCCCTGCTGCATACTTACCAGCGTTCCGCCACCAAAGTAAGCCCGACATTCCTGTAGAAATTCGACGTTTAAGAGGCTGAGTACAGTTAAGATTTTTTGATGGAATTCGTGCTTAAAGGTCGATCGATAAATCACGTTATTTTTTGGAGTTTCTGGAAATGAGCAAATACTGTCAAGTTCCGCCACCAACCAAGAATGATAGAATTCGCTGATTAGTTGAATAAAAAACAATTCCTCCGAGCTAGGTTTCCCCAAAATCCCCCAATAATTCCAGCCCGATTCGTAGCGGCATAGCATTTCTTTGATAGTCAAAAGTTTGACATCAGCAATTTGCCAACAGATAGCCTGAAGAAATGGAAGTTTTTCGGGGATTTTTAAGGTTGCTGCTACTTCTTCATTGTTCATACAATTTGGCTTTTTTAATGAACCGCAGAGGGCGCACAGAGCCCAGAGTCACAAAACGATATATTTTCCCCGTGTCCGCCCTGATTCATCCTAGGGGCGGTGCCCCGTGCCCGCCCTCTTAGATTCTAAAAACGCAGGATTTAATTACCAGCCAAAATCTCTTCCAATGCTAATTTAAGCGTCGGATATTGATATTGAAAACCGCTAGCCAAAGTTTGTTTAGGCAAAACTTTCTGCCCCTCTAAAACAACTTTAGCACCATCTCCTAACAGCAATTCTAAAGCAAAAGCTGGTACGGGCAACCAAGAAGGCCGACTTAAAACTTCTCCTAAAGTTTGGCACAATTCATTCATCCGTACCGGATTCGGTGCTGTCGCATTCAAAACACCTTCAACTTGCGGATTTTGCAGGGCGTACAAAATTAAATCAACCACATCCTCGCGGTGAACCCAAGAAAACCACTGTTTTCCTGTGCCAATTGGGCCGCCAGCAAATAGTTTAAAAGGTGGCAGCATTTTTGCTAGCGCGCCTCCCATTCCCAAAACTATTCCCAGCCGCAAAATTGCTAGCCTGGTGCCCGCATTTTTGGCAGGTTGGGCCGCGGCTTCCCAGTCTTTGCAAACTGCTGCTAAAAAATCGTTTCCCGCAGAACTATTTTCGTCAAACTCAGCCGTTTCGCTGGTTCCGTAATAGCCGATCGCCGATGCGCTCACAAACACCGATGGTTTAGGATTAGCATTGACGATCGCCTCTACCAACTTTGCCGTCGTCAGTTTCCGACTGTCCATAATCGCTTGCTGGCGCGCCGCCGTCCACCTTTCCTCCGCAATCGGCACTCCAGCTAAATTAACCACAGCGTCGCAGCCCGCGATCGAATTTTGCCAATCACCAGACTCCGCCGGAGTATAGGCGACAATTTCCAAATTCGGATAAGCTGAAGCGGGAAAAACTCGCCGAGCTCGCTCCGAGTCACGGGCTAAAACCAGCACCTTATGCCCTTCCGAATGCAGCCTCTCTACCAAACGGCTACCTACAAATCCCGTTGCTCCCGCGATCGCTACTTTCATCTTTACTTCCCGCACTTCATATCAACAGCAGTTTACACGATCGCCCAAACCCATTTTAAATTATACAAAAGTAAATAGCCCGTTCGATCGCCTCCCCACAAGCCAACTAGATTTTCATTAAACTGATAGGGGACGCGAGGAAAACAAACAATGCCTGCAAAAAAACCAAAGCTTCTAATTGCTGCTACCGCCATCGTCGCAGCAGGTAGCGCCGCGGTCTACTTTTACTTCCAGGGTTTGAGCCAACAAGTCTCCAACCCCCAAGACAGCGCCAAAGTTGTACCCGACGAAGCAACCATGGCCGCCTTCATCTCCCCCAATCCGCAAGCGCTGTCCGAGTTGCAGCAATTTGGCACCCCAGGCGCTCAAAAGTTGGTCGGTGCGGGTTTGAAGGCCTTTCAAGAACAAAGCTTGGCAGGCACTCAAATCGACTTTGAGAGGGACTTAAAGCCCTGGCTGGGGGGGGTGATGGTGGCTTTGTTACCGCCGGATGCTGGGGCGAAAAACGAGGCTCCTAAGCTGCTGGTTGTAGTCAGCGTCAAAAATAAAATTAGCGCTTGGAATTTTGCGAATAAATTAAAATCTCAGCAAGGCGCAACAATTCAAGAAAGCGAGTATAAAGGAGTTAAAATTTCGGAAATTGTAGAGCCAACCGGCAAGCGCTACAGTGTGGCTTTGTTGAACGATCAATTAGTGATGGCTCCTTTGAGAAAGCCTGTGGAATTGGCGATCGACACTTTTAAAGGATCACCCTCCCTCGCCACGCAGCAGAGTACAACTAAGTTTTTTGGGTAGTGCCCTGAAGGAAAGGATCGAG
>JAYUGZ010000130.1:0-5714 GCA_043767465.1 Cyanobacteriota bacterium | reverse complement strand
AATTCGAGAAATTCTTCAGCTTGGGCGATCGAATCTGCTGCTTGATTAGCCGTTACAGCATTAATTTCCCCATAGTCTCCAGCATTTCGCAATTCCTGAGCTCTGATGAGAAATTGGTGAAATTTCACAGGAACTCTTCCTGTACGAGCAAATTCTCGACCAAAGGCGCTGATGACTGCGGAATGTTTGGAAAAAGATAGTCCTTCACCATCTAGAAATGCTTCAGCAATATAAAACATTGTGTAATAGGCGCGAGAAGCTGCATACTCAGGATATCCGCCATCCAACATCAATCTTGCTGCT
The DNA here is from genome assembly GCA_043767465.1 of Cyanobacteriota bacterium. Taxonomy (GTDB): domain Bacteria; phylum Cyanobacteriota; class Cyanobacteriia; order Cyanobacteriales; family Microcoleaceae; genus Microcoleus. The sequence continues at coordinate 5,411 of JAYUGZ010000130.1, read as the reverse complement.
GAAAGGCTTTGATCGGCTTTGAGGAGTAAGTTCAATTGAGCGGATGTCATATTAAAATTCCCTCTCGACGGATATTTCTAAGCAAAGGGCCTTGATAATTAGTAAACCGTTCTTCATTCATAAAGTGGCAGCTAATTACTACGTCATTTTGGAGCGACAAATCTGCTACAATCTGAAGAGTTCTATCAATTTCTTCGCCTGCTTGAACTGGCGCTTTGAGAACTACTAACACATCTATATCTGAATCGGGATGTGCATCGCCTCGTGCTTGGGAACCGTAGAGCACCATTGTGACAAGGCGGCTGTCGTAAAGTTGCTCGAAGTGCGATCGTAATTCTATCAATATGTTCTTTAGTTTATGGTTAATGCTCATATTTGTGATAAATGATTTAAGGGCAAACTTTAAGCTGAATGCTGCAAATCTGGCTAAATTTTAGCAACAACAAAGTGCTAATAGTTTAGCAAGTTCATCCCAAATTTGGTAATTTGTCGTCGAAATATTGAAACTTCCGGTAGTCCTCAATTCTGCTCTATAGCTTTCATTGCTGCTAAATATCGCTCTTGAATATCTTTGCGATCTAATTCATCGAAATTTGCCTGCTGGCTGGCGCGATCGATCAAATCTGCGTGTCGCTTGAGTGCTGTTCGGTGTGTGGTTCGATCGGTGAAACGCGCGACAACTGCGATCGCCTCTAGCAAACGCATGGTGACAGCTACATTCGATTTTCCATTCTGTCGAATTTGGTTAAAGGCTGCATCGATCACATCTGCAAAGGCGATCGGTTCAGCAATCATCCGCAACTGGTTGCTGTCGTCGTAGCGGTACGGAGAGGGAATATCTCTTTGGGTTAAACGACAAAGGGCCGCACTCAGTTGGTCAATACAGCGGATAGCCGTAAACGGATCGTTGATTCCTGGGGAAAGAGCGCGTACTGCAATCTCCACGAGTTGGTCGATCGAAAACTCCACATCCTGCTGCTCTGTGCGCTGTGAGCCAACGATAAAGGCATCATTAATCTTGGATACAAGTTGCTCGTTTACCTCTTTTCCCGGAAAGACTTGTGCGAGTTCAATTCCTTCGACAATAAAGCGACCGGGGCGTTGGATAATTTGTAGCAACAGGTTATGCTCGATCGCAACTTGCATTAGTTCGTAATTATTAATGGCTTGAATGTAACCGCCCTTGATTGCTTTAATTGCACCGGCATCTCGATCGAAATTAGCTGGAATGTCAGCGGCAATATCCGATTTTTTGTCTGGCTGCTTGTTTTTGGATTTACTGGTGCCAATACTTTCAGGAAACAGCCGATCGATCGCGCGATCGAGTTCGTCACCAACTAATTTAATCACATGATCGACCTGAATTGATAAAGCAGAATGATGAATGAAATAAATCAATACGCCAATGCTGGCGATCGCCAAACCAATCCCGCAAGTTACTGCTAGGTGGGGGACAAACTCATGTTCTTCTAACCCGTTGATCGTTCGCAGCACCATCAAGCTATATACAAAGGTGGAAATGAAAGTTCCCAGCACAACTTGGTTCCCCCTGTCTTGCATGAAGTTACGCAGCAAGCGAGGGCCAAACTGCGAAGATGCAAGCTGAAGGGCAACGATCGTAATTGAAAAAGCAGTGGTAGCAACGCTCATCATTGAACTGGCGATCGCTGAAAGAATCGCGCGCGATCCGCTCGGGCCTAGAGTATAGGCCCAACCCAATTCTCCAATCAGCTTGGTTTTTTGATTTTGGTCAATCCAGATTGTGACAAACGAAAGTGCGATCGCCAAAAAAACCATGATGGTTGGCACAAACCAGAAACTCGAATTTAAGGAGTCCCAAAAGTTGCTCAACTTCGTATTTTTCACCGATCTTTCCCCTCAGTATGTTTATTGTTTGACATTACTTGGCCATCTTCAGATTTAGTGCGTTGAGACTCAATTGCCGCCAGTTGTCTGAGGGCGCGACTGATATTGCGCGATTTGGGAACTTCAGCTTGTCCGGCGGGCCAGCCTTCCCGCTGACGGCTGCGATCGCCGTCAGTGTCTTCTGTCTGATCGTGGAACAAAATCTGCTGAGTTGGGAAGGGCAGATCGATCCCATTTGCTACTAGCTTGTTTTTAATATTAGTTAATACGCGATCTTGAAAATCTAAGAGTTCGGCACGGCGAGGAGGCTGCACCCACCAACGAGCGCGAATGTTAACACTGCTACCGGCCAATTCTACGACGATCGCATCGGGAGCCGGATTTTTTAGCACTCCATCAACTTCATGAATTGCCTCTAAAATTAATTTTTTGGCGGCATCAATATCATCGCTATAGCCAATGCCGATGTCATACTGCAAACGGCGCTTGTCAAACGCTGTGTTCACGATGACTGAGTTGATGAATAGTTCTGAGTTGGGAATTACTATGCGCCTACCATCATAGGTTTTGATTGTCGTCGCCCGCGTTTGAATATTTTCTACAGTTCCCTCAAAGTTTTTGAAGACAATTTGGTCATCAATTTGGAAGGGTTCAGTCAGCAGAATCAAAATACCTGCCAGAAAATTTTGCAGGATATCGCGAAACGCAAACCCGATCGCCACACCACTAATTCCCAATAGCTGAACAAGATCGCTGGCTTTGAGGGACGGAATGATGATCGAAAGAGCAATAAACAATCCGATAAGAACAGTTGCTCCTTGTGCTAATCGCCCTAGCACCAATCCTAAATTGCGAGCTTGGCGGTGAGCACTGGTTAGTTTTCTAACCGTCCGTTTCAATGTTTTGCCAATAAAAAAGAAAATTGCGAAAACAATTATTGCCAGTACAATATTAGGTAACAAAATCAGGAAATCATTTGCCATTGCCTGAATTTTACTCCAAACATCGGTGATTTTTGTTGTATTCATCAAGAGTGTTAGCCAATAGATCACAGCCAATTTTATGCCAAAGCAATTCGATCAACCTCTACCAAAGGTTAGTAATTTGCTAAAGTGCAGTGTTGCTGAATTTCTGCTCTCTGATTTATTGAGGGCGGGGGTTGGGGGCGAGCTAATTTTGAACGAATTCGAGAAATTCTTGTGCTTGGGCGATCGATTGTGCCGATCGGGCGATCGATTCAGCACAGATGGAATGAATAAAAGCTATTTATTCATAAAAATTATTGTTATGCCAATAACCGCGTATTTTTTAATTGCAGGATTCTAGATATTTGTCGATCAGGTGATTTAGGGCTAGGAGTGCGAATAGTTTAGCAAGTTAATCTCAAATTTGGTGATTTGTCGAGGTTACTGGATTCATTAGCTTAATTATCCCTTTTTTGTTGTAAATGATTTAAGGGCGATCGTACTTTGACTAATTCAGTTAAGATGAGATATTTGTCAGGAACCGCTGTTAAGAATTACCTCAGCAATGTCTTGGCGTGTAGCACCGAAGGTAAGCAAGGTGCGAATCAGGAGATCGAGGGAAGCGGAAGGATCGCCAGCTTCCATTTTAGCAACTCTTGACTGGCTAGACTTAATTCTCTGGGCAAGATCGTGCTGGGTCATCTGTTGGCTAATTCGGTTTTGTTTGATCGCTTTACTCAGTGCAAGTTTCATTTCTATGAAGGCAGTTTCTTCTAATGAAAGTCCGAGAAATTCTTCTGCTGTCCCGATTGTCCATCCTGCTGCTTCTAAGCGTTGGCGTTTAGCTGTGTCCATAAAATACCTTCTCGATATCAATTTAAATTTGGTCGTATTGCTTCAAGCGCTTTTTACATTTTTCAATTATAGAATCTGGTGTTTTGTTCGTGGTTTTGTTAAATAAATCCACTATAATAATAGCATCTACATCAATTCGATAAATGATGCGCCAATCCTTGCTTGTCTCTGAATCGGCTAGACGGATCTCGTGACAATGAGCTCCGATGCTTGGCATAGGGCGAGAGAATGGCATGGATAGGCTTTCGCCATCCTGTAGCTTTCGCAGCAGAAATCCGGCTTGAATACGCGCATCAGTAGAAAATGGCGGTGTTTTTACTTCCCCACTAAGCCAGACAAGGGGTTTGCTTTCCGAATCTACCATCTATATTTTAGGTTTTTTTAGATCATATGTCAAATCAGACATATTAACAACACAGCTTGCCTTATAAAGAGAAGGGCGATTCCCTACGGGATAGCTACGCTTCACGTACTTTAAGCAGAATGCTGCAAATCTGGCTGAATTTTAGCAACAACAAAAGGAGATTCGATATCAATCAGCCAGTTTTCATCAGTCACTTGGAGATTGGGATCTAAAATTAGAGTCAGTTCGCCAATTTCATCATCGCCATCATCGCTGACTAGGTTGTTTTCAACCGCAGACAAATCGGCTTTGAGTAAAAATTTAAGTTTAATCCAGTGGGAAGCGGGATGGTTGTTGATGATATTTGTGCCGATCGATCGACCGCTCAACTCAGCACAGATGGGATGAATAAAAGCAATCTCTTCATAAAAGTTATTGTTATCCCAATAACCGCGTATTTTGTAATTGCAGGATTCTAGATGTTTCTCGATCAGGTGATTCAGGGCGATCGGCGCTAATAGTTGAGCAAGTTCATCCCAAATTTGGTAATTTGTCAAAGTTACTGCATTCAAGAGATTCCATTGGGTTGTCTGCGATCGGGATTCTTTCGTTATACCATAGTTCTAATCATCTTCTGTCCGCTCAAGGTAAAGTGCGATCGCTATAATACAAGGTTGCGGGCGATCACATTAATCACTACTTAGTAGGTGCAATAGTAAACTCAACTGACCGACCAGTTGAAGTAATGTAGCCTGATGAGGGAATGTCCCAAAAACCACCTTGGAATTCGAGTGTTTTCCCATTGTCTAGAGTTATTTGAACTCCATGTTGTCCTTGAAACCTTACCTCAAGATATGTTCCTTCGGAAGTGCATCTAGGAAATAATCCAGTACCCCAAACTCCAATCGGATTACTATCACAGCTAATTACCAGTTTCCTTGTAGGTGTGCCTGCATATTTTTTAGCTTGAAAAGTTGGAGTATATCCAGAGCCGCCTTTGTCTATAAAAAAAGGTCTTCTCAAGTTGTACTTATTTGTTGCATCACCAAATCCACCATAACCTAGTACATTTGCCACACCAGGAGGTGTCAGACTTAATACTCCTTTAGATTCAACTATCTCATACCAATTACTGCTATAGTTTGTAAATTGTAATGATCCACCTGCTAGGCATCGAACAACTAAATCTATGAACTTAGCAGAAGGGTTGGAAGCGCAGTCAACTTTTACTTCTTGAAACTCTTCTACATCTGTTGAGCTAGATAATGCCACAAGTGCTGGATCGGGTGGAATTTCTGTAACAGTGAATTGCCCAATATAAGGCCCTTTGACTATATCGCGAGTCATACTTTCACCAATCATAAAGCTGGTGTAAGTATTTT
>JAYUGZ010000129.1:0-2281 GCA_043767465.1 Cyanobacteriota bacterium | reverse complement strand
GTTCTGGTTGGGAAGGGAGTTATTCGTTGGAGGATACGGTGTGTGCTGGGGCGATCGCCCAAAGTCTCTTGGCAGAAAGCGGTATTCCGGCGATCGATTTTGCTGGTAACGATGAAGTTTTTGGGGCGATCGCTCTTTACCTGCACTGGCAAGATCGATTGCACGAATTGTTGGAAAAAGCCAGTCACGGCCAGCGCCTCCTCGGTTTGGGCGTGATTGAAGATTTAAAATATTGCGCGCAATTAGATACTTTAGATGTGCTCCCTATGCAGCGAGAACCGGGTGTTTTGGTGAAGTCTGATTTTAAAATTCCTGCCTCTGATTTCTGGGTTCCAGCCTCGGAAAAAACGGCTAATTGAACTTTTCTGCGAATGCAGTATTGGTAAGGTTCGCTTTTATAGTAGCAGACCTCGAACAACGAGGCTAAAATTGGTTTGTAGTGAGGAATGCAAGTCCGCATCAAAATCCGAGGACTTGCATTCCTCACTACAAACGACGGAAGTTAGTAGTTAGCAAACATTTTTTTTAGAAGAAAGCAGAATTAAAAATATGGGGTAGGAACACAACACTGTTGCGTCATTAATGTATTGCAGGCAATTAAGAATTGCTGGATTCACCGCCGAACCGCTGAATTAAACACTCGGCTATTCTGGCTGCTGCACCGCTTTGTCCCAGGCGGCGCCAGCCATTTTCAGCGATTAGCTGCAACCTATCGGGATCGCGGAGCAAAGACTGCACGGCGCCGGCAACTTCGGCTGGATGTTTGACTAAAATTAATGACGGGCCTAAGAGGCGACTTTGAGCTTGTGCAAAAGCGGGAGTAAATTGCGGGCCGCTTCCGGGAATGGCGATCGCGGGTTTTCCTAAACCGACAAATTGTTCTGTAGCTGTTCCGGCCATTGCTACTGCTAAATCGGCTTGGTACAAACAATCGTTAAAACTTTGCTGAGTTAAAATCATTGTGGCGTTTCTCTGCACAAAGGTCAATGGCAATAGCAAATTAGGAGATGCTTTTTGAATTTCTTGAGCGCTAGAAACAGGAAGTCGCAAAATACTTCCTTCTCGCCGCTGCGTTCTAGTTTCGCCTTCTTGCCGCCAGCCGAAAAATTCTAAAATAGGTCGCAAAGCTTCTAAGTTTAATTCGGGAGAAATCGCTCCGAAAAATAACAATTTGCGATCGGCAAACAGTGACAAAATTCCGGCTACAGCCTCTACTATTAGCTGCCAATTAGCATAGGCTTCCGGCGCTCTAGAACCGGGCAGTAAGGTGATGACGAGCGATCGCGACCTTTCCCGAAACTCTGTATCAGGGCCGTAAAAACTGGCGGGGTTTTCCGGTTCGAGTCCGTCCATCATCGGATTTCCGAGATTGTAAGCGGGAATTCCCAGCTTTTCCAAAGTCTCGGCGGTGATGCCGTCTCTAACAAAAACGGCTCTACAGAGCTTTCTCGTCATCAACCAGCGCTCCCAAGGGAAGTAAATCGATCGCGACCAACTCCCCCAAGCCCACGGGCCCGATTTGCGAGCCAGAGGCCCCTCCTCGTCCCGCAAATAATACTCGGACTTGGCGGTGCCGACAAAGGCATAGGGCGCGCCGCTGAGCCAAGCAAACAGCAGTGGTACAATATCCCCGCAGGCTAAGATAACGCCGTCTTGATTCCCAGAATCTGTTTGCGATCGCACCCAAGCGCGGATCGCTTTAAACTGAGCTACGGTCAACTGAAGCAAGCCGCCTTTGACATCGCGCCAAAATTCCCTTCCGTCCATGTAGATAAAGCCGCCTGAAGGCATCCGCTGCACCGGGCCGATGATGCGGGCGTTTTCTAGTTGAGCGAAAGCTTGCCCTTCGCCGACTAGCGGAAACACGGCTAATTCTGGGGGATGCGGGTGTTGTTGCAGTTCCCGCAAGATGCGAAGGGCGATCGCGTCTTCTCCGTGGCCGTTACTGAGGCAAAGTAATTTCAATCCCAACTCTCTCAAAAAACTGTCTCTGAATATATAGAAGCAAGATTAGCCCCAGGATGCAAGGTGGTATAGCCGAAGCAAGAAGTAAGTGGATCGGCGACAAGCAGCGAGTCGGGCAATTTTTGGTAAAATAGCAGGTGAAACTCCTATTTTAGAGGTAAAATCGGATGGTACAAACCCAGCCAAAATCTTTGACACTCGAAGAGTTTCTGAAGTTGCCAGAAACCAAACCAGCCAGCGAGTACATTGACGGTGCAATCATTCAAAAACCCATGCCTCAAGGAGAACATAGTGTCATTCAAGGCGAGTTGACAAG